>JABMOP010000043.1 GCA_013204125.1 Rhodospirillales bacterium
ACAGGAATAATTTATGATCGAGCGCACATTCGATATCGAAACCAAAGATGGCAAGATGGAAACCTTCATTACCCATCCGGAAATTGGCGGGCCGTTTCCCGCGGTCATTATCTATATGGATATATGGGGAGTGCGCGAAGAGCTTTATGATATCGCCCGGCGCATCGCCACGGTCGGCTATGCCGGCGTCGTACACGATGCTTTTTACCGCCATGGCAAGAAACGCTTCGAATTTCGAGACGAGGCCGGCAAGATGATGTCGGGCGGCAGGATCGACCCCGATATTCGCGCAGAAATTATTGCCATCTGGCAAAGCCTCACCGATTCTATGGTGGTCGAAGATACCAACGCCATCATCGAAGTTCTGGACGGCGACGCAAATATTTCCGATGGCCCGATGGGATGCGTCGGCTACTGCATGGGCGGGCGCCATGTTATGGCCGTGGCCGGCCACCGCGCCGACCGTTTCAGGGCGTCTATGAGTTTGCACGGAACCAATCTGGTGACCGATGACGAAGATTCTCCCCATCTCTTGGCGGATCGTTTCCAGGGCGAGCTTTATTGCGGGTTTGGCGAAAAAGACACCTATGCTACGCCCGAAGTTATCGAAACTCTGGACCGGGTCTTAGGGGCGGCCGAAGTGGATTACAGCTATCTCGTCCATGCGGGCGCCGAACACGGCTATGCGCTTCCAGACCGTGATATTTTCGATAAATCGGCGGCGGAAAGGGATTGGGAACGGTTCTTCGCCATGCTGCGCCGCCAAGCACCGCCCACTTAGATCGAAAGGACTTCTATTTGCCGGGCGAGATTTTGTCTGAAGTTCGCCCACTGGGGAAAATCAGGCTGACCTTTGTGCCGACGCCAAGTTCACTAACGATTTCGAATTTTCCGCCGTGGAATTCGATCAGACCTTTGGTTAATGGCAAGCCGAGGCCGGTGCCTTCATAGACCAAATCATCTTCTTTGGCTTTGAGCTGCTTGAATTTCTGTAACGCGGCTTCAAGTCCGGCTTGGTCCATTCCGATCCCGGTGTCGGTGACTTCGATGGCGAGCTCGTTAGAGGCGAGATAGCTGGCGTGCACGGTAATGCGCCCGCCGGGTTTGGTAAATTTAACCGCATTGGTGAGCAAATTCGCCAGCATCTGTTTCACGCGCCGTTCGTCGGCAATCAACATTGGAAGGTTCGCTTGTATCTTGGTCGCGATCTCAATGCCGGCACTATTTGCGCGGACATTGATCATGTTGATCGCACTGATCGCACATTTGGCGACGTCGAAAACATCTTCCGCGAGTTCTAATTGATTGGTTTCAATGACCGATACATCCAGAATATCGTTGATGAGCTCCAAAAGATGGATTCCCGAAGCATGAATGTTTTGCACATATTCGAGCTGCCTATCCGATGCTAATTCGCCAAATATTTTCTGAATCAAGGCGTCGGAAAAACCGATCACCGCGTTCAGCGGCGTTCGCAGTTCATGGCTCATATTGGCGAGAAATTCCGATTTCGTCCGGTTGGCGGCTTCGGCCTCTTCTTTGGCGCTCAGTACCTCCTCCTCGGCTTTTTTTTCGGCGCTGATATCACGCGAAAAAATAGCGACATGGGTTACATTTTTGTCCTCATCGAACACCGGGAACAAGCTGTTCTCTTCCCAGCGCCCGAGCGGTTGATCTTGGAATTTGAAGGGCATTCCCGTTGCCACCACCCGATCAAACAATTGGAGACGGAGGTCCCTCACTTCCGGCGACACCTCATCGGCTCTTTTTCTGCCGATCAAATATTCCCGGGTTACATTTCTTTCTGGCGCAGAGGGCTTCGTTAACATCGACGTAAACGCCGTTGCGATCGATCAGGGCCACGGCGTCGGATGTGGCGTTCAAATAGGCGCGCGCATTGCGCTCGCTGTCCTGTAGTTCTTTTTGCGTTTCTTTAAGTTCGGTAATATCGAAGCGGATCGAAATGACGCTGCCGTCTTCAAGCCGTTCACGGTTGATGCGTATCCAGCGGCCGTTCGCAAGAAATTGATCGCTGGGCGGCAAATCGTCATCGTATTCCCGCATCCTTTCGGCGACCCAAGTTTCCATATCCTCGTTCTGGCCGGCCCGTTGCCTTTGTCGGGCACGATCCCTGATATGGTCTTCGAAACCGACGCCCGGGACGAGTGCCAAATCCGATTGGCCCAGCTGTTCCAGATAGGCCGAGTTGCCGATTACCAATTTCTTATCCGGCCCCCAAATTCCGACGCCGGCCTCCAAT
>JABMOP010000504.1 GCA_013204125.1 Rhodospirillales bacterium
CGGCGACGGCGCGGGTGATTTTGCGGGTCACGAAGGTTTCGCCGCGCACTGGGCTTTCATGGTTGAACAATATCCCGTTCGACGCATGAATACCGTAGGCTTGGCGATAATTGACGGTGATCCAATAGGCGTAAAGCTTGGCCGCTGCGTAAGGCGAACGCGGCCGGAACGGCGTTTCCTCGGTCTGCGGGGTTTCGGCAACATCGCCATATAGTTCCGACGTCGAAGCCTGATAGAAACGCGCCGATTTTTCCATGCCCAATATACGGATGGCTTCGAGCAGGCGGAGAGTGCCGAGGCCGTCGCCATTGGCGGTATATTCCGGGGTTTCGAAACTGACCTGCACATGGCTTTGCGCGGCGAGATTATAAATCTCCGTCGGCTTGATCGATTGCACCAAGCGTATGAGGTTGGTGGCGTCGGTCATATCACCGTAATGCATGGAGAATTTGACATTATCCGAATGGGGGTCGTGGTACAGGTGGTCAACGCGGCCTGTATTAAACGACGATGACCGCCGTTTGATGCCGTGCACATCGTACCCTTTGCCCAGTAAATGCTCGGCAAGATAGGCGCCGTCTTGTCCGGTCACGCCGGTAATCAGTGCAATTTTATCGGCCATTTGAGGTCCCTGATCCCTTAAATCCACCCTATGTTAAAGCTTCAACTCTTAACGACAATCTAAATCTAATAATTGTCAGGCAGCCGACGCCCGGGCGTGGACCAAACCTGCCCATCCCCTCAAGCCGCGTTCGCCCCGACCGCCCAAATCCTTGTCGCCGCTCAGCCATTGACGGATCGGCACATGAAATCCTGTTTTCCGGCGCGACAATATTTGATCGGGCAACGCCGTCTTCGGCGCGGCGGCCATTTGTAATTTAGAAGCCCCTAAGCCGGCAGTGCGCTTGAACAATTCCCGATCGACCAAGGGCGTCCTGATTTCCAGAGAATGGGCCATGCCCGCCCAATCGGCATCGCGCAAAAGTTGACCGCGCATATACCACGACATTTCCAGCGCCGCGACTTGGGATTTCGGCGAAGAAATGCCGTTGGTTGTCTTCCAAAGCCGGTTTTCCAAATTCAATGCCCGCCAGCCTTCGCTTGCCATATCCGCATCCAACACATCGGCGAGTTCCCACGGCATATAGAGGCCGCGCCGAAGCAAGTACGCGCCGCCGGTGCTGCCGCCATATTCGAACAGGCCGGCGTATTTAGGCGACGTCACGTGCTTCAAAAGCGGCGCCGAAACCATACGGAAGCCGGCGCCAAAATATTTCAAACCCGGCACCCAGCCCAAAGCGCGGTTAAGCGCCGGAACTTGCCGGAAACTATCATAGCCGCCGAATAATTCATCGCCGCCGATCCCGGATAAGGCAACTTTGAGCCCCATGGCGGACGCTTCGCGCGCCACAAAATAGGTGTTCACGCCGTCGATGGAGGGTTGATCCATGGCGTCCAGAAGCTGGTCCAAGCTCTTGTGAAATTCGGCGCCCGAAACGGTCCGCGTTTGATGGCGCGTACCGCATTGGCGGGCGACCAATTCGGCCAAGGGTGCTTCATTGCCCGGCGTCCCGGCCATTTCATCAAAATTCAAGGTCATGGTATCCAAAGACGCATCGGCGTTTTCCGATGCCAGCGCGGTGATCGTCGCCGAATCCAGCCCCGCAGATAAGAACACGCCGACCGGCACGTCGGACACCAGATGATGGCGGACGCTATCGGCTAAGGCTTCATCTAGAATTTCTTTTAGAGGGCCGGCGGCCGCGCCTGCCTCAAATTCTTCGTTCAAATTGAAATACGGCTCGATCTTTTGCGCGCCGATTTCAGAAATTTGCAAATGAGTGCCGGCGGGCAAGGAACGGATGGATTTGAAAAGCGTGTGCGGTTCCGGGACATAGCCTAAAAGGAAAAAGCCGACATGGCCGGCAGGATCGGGCGCGGTATCGACGGCGCCGCCCGCCAAGATCGCTTTAACCTGGGACGCTACGCGGATCGATTTGCCATCATCGGCGTAATAGAGGGGTTTGATGCCGAAGGGGTCACGCGCCAAAAACAAGGTGCGGGCGGATACATCATAAATGGCGAAAGCAAACATACCGCGCAGGCGCTTCACCATGTCCGGTCCGTCCTGGTCATAAAGGTGCAAAAGCACCTCGGTATCAGACCCTGTTTTAAGCCGCCGCCCGGCCGCGATCAACTCGGCCCTTGGCGCGCGAAAATTATATATCTCGCCATTGTAAGTAATGACGAAACGCGGATCGCCCTGGTCGCCGTCAAGGCGCATCGGTTGAGCGCCGCCAGGGCCTGGATCAATAATCGCCAGCCGCCGATGGGCAAGCCCGGCGCGGCCACCATCGGCCAGCCAAGTGCCATTCCCATCGGGGCCGCGCGAGATCATTTTCGCGTCGATGCGGGCAAGTTCCGGCTCAAGCGCTGGGGCAGCGCCGGTACGATAGTTGAATATTGCTGTTATTCCGCACATGACGGGTTCTTACTTACCCGCCGCCGGGCGACCCGACAAAACTTATTTTTAAAAAGGCGACACTAAGACCGCCGCCGCCCGGCCCAAATGCCATAGTTTTAGTTGCACACAGACATAAAATTAATCACAATCCTAAGCCGAAGCATGCGCCCGGGGGAGCACGCTGAAAAACGGCAAAAAACTGACCGGACGAATACAAAGAGGCCGGGATAATACCGGTGGTTTAGGGGCAGAGGGATCAACGAGCGGCAATGTCTTTCGCAGCAAACTATTTTTCAGTTAAGGGCCGGATCGGGCGTAGCGCATTTTGGCGGCGGCACTTGGGCCCAGCGGTGTTTGTCGGCGGTGTGGCAATCGCCTTTCAAAATGGTCTTGGCGAAATAAATGCTCTGCCAAAAATATTTGGATCGATAATCCCGAGTTCAGCTTGGATCGGTGTCATTGCCTGTCTTTGGCTGATCGCGGCGTGGACGCTCGGAACCGGATTATACAAACGGCTGCACGATTGTGGCCGCCACGGTCGGCAACAGTTTTATTTCTTAATCCCTGCGGCTCTCATGGTTCTTTTTCAATCCATGTCCGATGTTTTGTTTCAGGCCCTCACCGATCAAGGGCCTTTGCTTGCCGCCGGCTGGTTTATCGCCGCGGCCACCGGCATTTGGATATTGGGCCTCGCCGGATTTCGCGGCGGCGATTATGGCGCCAACCATTTTGGCCGTGACCCGGCGCAGTTTGATCTTGGCAATCTCGCTGGAATTTTGAATCCCGGCGCCGAATTGATGAAAAACGACGCCGGCGGCATTCGCCTGACGCCAATCGATCAAACACCGCTTAAACCGGTGCAGCGCGAAATTATAGCCAGACGAAAGAACGATGTTTCTGAACACGTACCAGTAAAGCAAATCCCGGCCATTGTTGAAGCCATCGAGGCTGAACCTATAGAGGTTGAACCTATAGAGGTAGAGGCTGAACCTATAGAGGTTGAAGCCATCAAGATTGAAGTCGCCCCGCCGGTGCCGAAATCTGGACAATTGGCCGAAAAGCTTTTAGCCCACGCGACCGGGAATGCAGCCCATCTCCGCTATCTCGAAACCGCCGCTGCGAAGGGCAATCGCTGGGCAAAGCTGGAGGCCGCGGCCACCTACCTCCTCCTCAACGAAGAAAATGGCGAACGCACCCAGCGCGCATTGGAACTATTAAGAGAAATCGCCGATACGCCGGAAAGCTATTTGGGCATCGGCAAATTGGCGTCCGATTATTTACGCGAAATTTACCGCTCCGGCTATCGCTCGATCCCGGCTGATACGGATATGGCGCATAAATACCGCGCCATGGCGTCTGCGTCTGATGGCTTAAACGAAGCCCAATTGTGATGGCCGGCCACCAAATGCGGCCAAATAATTAATCTTATTGCCAGTGACGCCCGTCACTGCGTGATCGGTGTGACGCCCGTCACTGCGTGATCGATTGAGGCGCCCTAAAATCGGCGCATTAATTGATTGGCTGGGAAATCACACCATGGGGGACAACCTCCGCATTGCCGCCGGCGAAGTCGCCGCAGCGGATTTTATTTGCGCCGGAAATATGGGCACACTTGTCGAGGGTGATCTTCATCCGGACAAGGTTGCGTTTTTGCGTCATATGGCCGGGTTGGAAGGCAAGAATCTGCCGTTTACATGGCGCCAGTCGGCGCTGAATCGCGAAATATAGATGAAGTACAGGAAAGGCTGCGTCATCCGGGGGTCGAGGACCATCGACCGACAATTCCGCCCAGATCAAATTAAATCAAAATAAGCGGAAAACACCAATTGAAATATGGGAGTCCCTCCCCATTTAACTTGAATGATGTGGGCTTAACGAATGAACCTGAGCATGAATTCCGTATCCGAATTTGAAATCAAGTCGAAAAAAAAGGCCAAGCCTGGAAAAGCTCAACTTCCCGAGATGGAAGAGACCGGACCGGAAAATGGGATGGTCACATTTGCCTTCTCCAATGATATCGATAAAGCCAAGAATGGGCGCTTCATGCGCTATTTCACGCAAACGCTCAACGAACGGGGCATACGCGTGGTGCGCTTTGATTTTCCATTTATGACTGAAAAATCCAGCGGGAATGGAAATGGTAAAGGCGGCAATACCGAGATTATTTCAGACGACATGGATGCCTTGGTCGCAACCTGGCGCCAAGTGATCAATGAATATAGAGGTACGCGCCTGATCATCGGCGGCAAAGGCCTCGGCGCGCGCGCCGCCGCCACTGCCGCTGCTAAATTGGAAGAAGAAGGTTTTCCGGTTCGCGGCTGCGTGTTTTTGGGATTTCCATTCCATGAAGAAGATTTGCCGGAAACGACGGATCTAAGCCCGCTTGATACCATTCAAACCCGGTGCCTTTTGGTCCAGGGTGAACGCGACCCGTTCGGCAAACGCGCCTTCGTCGAATCCCTCAAAATGAGCCCTCATGTTCGCCTGTATTGGATGCGCGACGGCGAACATAATTTCTATCCGCGCCAGGATTCGGGCAAGACCGCAAAAGAAAATTGGGGCGAAGCCGCGATCTTGCTGGCCAGCTTTATCCGCAGCCTTTAAGCAACGCGCCTCGGCTCCCTAGCGCAAATTAAGGGTCTGATTTTTGGTTTTAAGGGTGGCGCTGATGGATTTCAGCGGCTTGCCGTCCCGGACCCGGTCAAACTTCAACTTCATCCCCCCAGGCACCAATCGACGGATATAGGTCTGTACTTCGTGCGCGCCGCTATCGGTAATAAGAACCGCATAGACGGTCAAGGTTTTGCCTTGGATTTTTGCCCAGACTTGGGGATCGCCCTTCAAGGGATCGATCGGCACGCGCCCACCCATTCGGTTGATACGGTCGGTGGAAATGTAAAATCCCGGCCTTTTTGATGATTTGAAGACGACAAAATATTCGCTGCGTTTCGACTTGCCATTGGGTTTGTGCGAAACCGTGACCCATTTCAGGGAAAAGCCGCCAGTCTCGCGGCGGATCGAAACATCTAAGTCGCGCTTGGCCAGCCCCTGCGCAGCGGCAAAAACGGTCTGGCCGACATAATCGCCGATAAACGGCTGGAACTCGGCGCCGTCCTGGGCAGAACCTTGGCGCAGCGGCAGCAGCACGATCACGCCGATTATTAGAATAGACCGTAAATTCAACATCATGGCACCCGCCGAAAAAGGATTAAACGAGGCGCTAGCTTAACCAGTTTGAGCGCTTATGAAAATGCTATGAATTCCAGCCGGAAGCTTAAGGAGACGAGGCCATTGACGCGGCAGGTAGATTCATAGGAACATCACGGTGATTATTGATCCAGTCATTAAGTTCAAAGACAGGGAAGATCATTATGACAACCCAAGCCGAGAACGACATCCTCACCCAAACCGGCCCCGGAACCCCCTTGGGCGAAATTGCCCGCCAATATTGGCACCCGGCGCTCCGTTCCTCCGAACTGGTCGCCGATGGCGATCCGGTGCGCTTCATGCTGCTCAGCGAGAAATTGATCGCCTTTCGCGATACCTCCGGTCGCATCGGCGTCATGGATCATCGTTGCCCACACAGATGTGCCTCCTTGTTCTTTGGCCGCAATGAAGAAAGCGGCATTCGCTGCGTCTATCACGGCTGGAAGTTCGACGTCGATGGCAATTGCGTCGATATGGCCAACGTGCCGCCGCATCAGGATTTCAAGGCCAAGGTGAAGGCAACGGCCTACAAAGCGGAGGAGCGCAACGGCGTCGTCTGGGTCTATATGGGCGCAGCGGAAAATGCCCCGCCCCTGCCGGAAATCGAGGCCACGCTGTGCCCCGAAGAAGACGTCCAAATCCTCTTCATCGTCCGCGAATGTAATTGGCTGCAAGGGGCGGAAGGCGAATTGGATACGTCGCATCTGGGTGTTCTGCACATGGGCAGCGTCGGCCTGGATGCCTATCAGAAGGACAGCATCAACCAGTATGTGGTTTCCAACCGGGCGCCCGAATACGAATTCACCGAAACCGATTTCGGCACCCAATACGCCGCTTTCCGCCCGGCCGACGAAGGCAACACCTATTGGCGGCTCGGCCAGTTCCTATGGCCGTTCTGGACGATGCCGCCGATC
>JABMOP010000505.1 GCA_013204125.1 Rhodospirillales bacterium
GGCGTACCGTCGTCGGCAATCAGACCCATGTCCGTTTTCGCGCCCACCGGTTCTTTCACAAGATTTTTGAATCTGGTTAAATCAAGATGCATGGAATACTCTCTCTCTTCCCCAGGCCATCGACCAAACCACACCAAAAGGTGCAGCCGATGGTTACAAATTATACATTCCACTAAACATGGGTTGCCTATTCGCCAATGACAACGAATATTTAGCTATAGTTCTTTGAATTTATTAAGAATTTCTTGCCAGAGGAAAGGTCGGCAGCTAGGCGACCATCCGGGATACAAAATTCGGCAATATCTTTGCCAAACGGCCGATTTTGCCTTGGGCCGCGCCGATATTCAAAACATCGGCCAAGCGGCGGTCCAAAAACGCCCAAGTTTCAAAGGCGCCATCGGATTCATCGTTTAGCCAATAGAGCAGCGTTGCGCCGTACACCGGGGCAAGTAAAAGGCGTTTGCTGTAATAATTGAAATCAGTGGAGCCGTCGCCGGCAGCGCGCCAAATCGCATCAACGGTTTCGGCAATGCCCCGCAATGCCGGTAAACTGCGCCCCGGCATCGCCCGGTAGGACGCGAGACGGCGCACCGCTTCGCGGTGGGGTTCCAGCAATTCCAAGCGCGCCCGGACCCCGGCGGCAATGCGTTGGTATACCGGCAATGCCTGAATATCAATTGAGCTAAGACGCTCACCCATGCGGCGGTCAAACTCGGCGCTGAAATAAGCGGCGAGATCTGCAACGCCGCCCGGAAACATCCGGTGGATGGCATCTTCGTCCGCCCCCGCCTCTCGGCCGGCAACCTTTAAAAGCTTCGGGGTCCACCCATCAAAAGGCGCGGCCCTAAGCGCGCAGTCCAATATCTGCATTTTGGTGGCCTGAATTTGGGCTTCAGTCGGGGTTTTCGCCATTATCATCTTGCTCCTCAGGCGCAGTAATTTTTCTAGGATATCGGTGAATTTCTTCGGCAAAGCCAAACGATGACATATCGGCCATACGCATTGGATAGAGGACACCATCCAAATGATCGCATTCGTGCTGGACAGCCCGGGCATGAAATCCATCGGCTTCGCGTTCCATTGTACCGCCTTCCAAGGTCTGCCAGCGATAGCGGATTTTAGCAAAGCGCGGCACCGCCCCCATCATGTCGGGCACCGATAGACAGGCTTCCCAGCCGGTCACCATTTCGTCGCTCAAAGGTTCAATCACCGGGTTAATCATGACCGTCAAGTCGACAGTTTTTTCTTCAAATTCCCCATCTTCCTCCGCGCCCTGATCGAAATTGTCTTCTTCTTCCTCGGTGCGTTCACCGGGAATGAAGAATACGACAATGCGCTTCGAGATGTGGACCTGCGGCGCAGCGAGGCCGATGCCGCCAGAATCTTCGAGCGTTGCAATCATATCGTCGGCAATCTGTGCTACCTCGGGCGCAGTCGGATCGGAGAGCGCATCAGCGGTGCGAAACAATACAGGATGGCCCATGCGGGCAATTTTCAATATAGCCATGCCATGAATATGGCCGAAAAGTCAGCAAGGTCAAATACTTGGACAAGGCAAAATATACGATTTCCCCTTCACAAGCTGGGATTCGTATGCTAAACCCGGCCATTCTGTAGTACACAATACCGAAATTGAGCAGGATTTAATCGTGCACGTAACTGTCCGAGATAACAATGTTGACCAAGCGCTGAAGGCGCTTAAGAAGAAAATGCAGCGCGAAGGTGTGTTTCGCGAGATGAAACTGCGTCGTTCTTTCGAAAAACCGTCCGAAAAGCGGGCGCGTGAAAAGGCAGAAGCTATCCGCCGAGCGCGTAAGTTAGAGCGCAAACGCATGGAACGCGAAGGCTTCTAGAGCTTTTAAGGCTCTTCCCTCGTTTACTATTTATAAGATGACCGGACGCGGGAGTTAACCCCTCCTAAAGCCGTGTCTGGCATGGTATATATATTCCCCGGCAACTTCGCAGCGAGTTGAGCGGCCTATGGCCAATCCTCTTTATCAACGGATCATAGATGAGTTTTTCGGCGCCTCGCCCTATGATGGGCTAGAGACGACAGCGGTAAACGAGCCGGCCCAAGGCTGGGCCAGCGACAGCCCGGTGTTTGAGACCCTGATCGACGAGTATCTGCCCACCACCATTATCGAAGTTGGCACCTGGAAGGGCGCCTCCGCCATTCACATGGCCAGGCTGGCCACGCGGCATAATCCCAATTCCTTGGTGATCTGCATCGATACCTGGCTTGGCTCCGCCGCCCATTGGACCGATCCCACGGAGCGCGTGCAATTGGGTTTGAAACAGGGATACCCCACTCTCTATTACCGGTTTCTGGATAATGTCGTTGCCGCCGGACTGACCGAACATATCCTCCCCATCCCCCTGCCCGCAGCATCGGCGCTGGCTGTCCTGTCCCAAGTGGAGGCCGTAGGCGACCTCATTTATATAGATGCCGACCACGACGCCATGAACGTCTATAGCGACGTTAGCGGCTATTGGCCGTTGGTGCGTGGCGGCGGCGCCATGTTTGGCGACGACTATTTGGCCAACTGGCCGGGTGTGGTTAAATCCGTAAATTTGTTTGCCGAAAAAAACGGCATCACGCTCGGCACCTATCAGGAAAAATGGCTGCTTAGAAAATAGCGCACAATTTCGCGTCCCAGCTAAATACCCAATGGCGTTCCGGCAAGCGAGCTTATGCTTTCCCATCGATGTGCTTTATATTATTAGAATGATTGTCGTTTGCAATTATTAACAAGGATGACCTTGATGCTTCGGTTGTGCTTTGCCTTGGCCGTTTTGATCTTGGCCGCCTGCGATCCCGGTGCGCGAAGCACCGAAGAGACCGCACATCTTTACCAACTCGGCTCGGCGGCCCACACGCAAGGGGAACATAGTCGTGCGTTCGCGATTCTCGAACCGCTCGCAAAAAAGGGTCATGCCGGGGCGCAATTGATCATCGGCGACATGTACAACCGCGGCGAAGGCGTCGAACAGGATCGCGCAATGGCCGTAATGTGGTTTCGCCGGTCTGCAGAAAATGGCAACGCAGAAGCCTATGACATGCTCGGACAAGGCATGCGCTTCAACGATTAAAAGACCGCCTTAAAATTTTGCCGCCAACTCGCCGGCGAAGGCTTCTCGCCAATCCATATCTTTCGGAACCACCCCGTCATGGGGGCGAACGGCGCCGTGGATTTCGGGATCGGTGCCGCGCGGGCGCTCCCCCCGCTCGACCGCGTGGGTTGCATCCAACAGCATCTTGCGCATGGCGATGATCGCCGTATCGGACGTGCCGAGATATTCTAAGCTTCGATCAATGATCGGACCCATTTCTTCCTGCAGCGCCAGATCTTGCGTGTTGATACCCTTAATGCCGGTAAAGGTCTTTGTTTTCTGATCTTCGCGATCGATGAAATAGTTATTGGATGGATTGGCCTTTAGATAAAAGGTGCCGGGTTCATAGTCGTCTTTGCCGCGCCCGTAGCCTGTTTCTAATTTTTCCACATATTCGGGATCGAGCGCGCAATCTTGGTCATAGCCGACCATCCAGTTGTAGACAAAAGTATGTTCATCGTCGATCGGCACCCAGATATGACCGTCATAGCGCGGCACGACGAAATTGGACGTCAATCCCGTCGCCGTGATGTTCGGCCGCATCTGTTGGAACGGCAAAATATATTGATAGACGCGAACAAAGCGACCGTCTTCGCCGAGATCGCGATCCGATACATAGTGATAACCGTAATCGGTCTCAAAGACGTCGATCTTCGGCGCAGAATCGCGGGTAAAGAGGTTGTTTTTGTCGCCCATTTTGTTGTTGTGCAGAAACGATACATGGGCGGTATCAAGCCCGCCTTCCAATCCTTGCAGGTAGTTGCACGCCTGATGGGATTTGGAAACTGCCCGGTGGGTTTCAGGTGCGCGCGTCCATTCAAAATTAGGCGGTCCCGGCATTTCATCAACCGGGCCCATATAGGTCCAGACAACACCGCCCCGCTCGGACGTCGGATACGCCTTTATCTTGACCTTGGCCTTCATCGGGCTGTCTACCGGCTCGGACGGCAAATCGGTGCAATCGCCGTCTGCATTGAATTTCCAGCCATGATAGACACAGCGAATACCGCATTCTTCATTGCGGCCATAGAACAGGGGAGCAAGGCGGTGCGGGCAATACGCATCGACCAGACCGACGCGGCCATCGCTATCCCTAAACGCCAATAAATCTTCGCCGAGGAGACGCACGCGAACCGGCGCGCCGTCGGGCGCGGCCACTTCGCTCGAAAGCAGCGCCGGCTGCCAATAGCGGCGGAACAATTCGCCCGCCGGGGTTCCGGGGCCGACCCTCGTCAATCTTTCATTGTCTTCCTGGCGCAGCATCAATACCTCTCTTAAGGCCGATAAACAGCTCGTTTTTTGAGATTTTATTTTCGATCAAAATAGTAACAGATTGGAAGGGCCTGCTCTAGTCGCTCGGCCTAACTTAGCGCCAGATGACGCTGCGCCAGCGATAGGTGATAAATAAAGTTAACATAATCCCGACCGAAATATAAATAGATGCGGTGCTTCTAAATCCGATCCATTCGACCAAAGCGCCCGACAGCGTCAAGCCCACCGGCAGGCCGTAAACGGCGAGCATCCGCACCCCCATTACGCGCCCCCTGAATTGATCGGATACCACACCAAGCATGACCACCGACATCGATATCATAGCGATCGAATGGGCAATGCCCATGAAGACCAGTGTCACGAAGCCGGGAATTTTTGTATCGAACTGAATGAATATGGCAAGAAACGCGTACCAGAGCAGCACATTCACCACCATGATCCGTACCGAGCGACCGCGCGCCCCCCACCATGCCATGAAGATCGATCCGGTTAACGCGCCGGAGGCAAACCCAGCCACCAATTGTCCGAGCCCGTTTTCATCGATGGCGTAAACTTCGCGCGCCACATAAGGCATCAGCCCATGAGACACAGGAAACGCCGTTAGATTAACCAGAAATGCCAGCCACATGATTGCGACCAAGGTCGGGCTTTGCCGGACATAATTGATCCCATCTTTAAATTCCTGCCATTTGGTCGGCTCCTGCCTGCTTTCCTGCGCCGAGGCCGATGCGTTATGTGGGGTGCGTGGATTTACCTTGGATACTCCCAGGGTCAGAAGAAGGCTGCCCAAATAGAAGGCGGCAACGAACATATAGGCGCGGCCGATGCCAAGGAACGAGAACAGACCGGCGCCGGCCAGGGCGCCGGCGATGCGCGCCGAATCCATCGTTGTTCTGGAGAGCCCCAGGGCATTGGCTAGCCCGCGCCCAGGCATTGTATCGGCGATCAAGGAATTGCGCATAACCAGGTCCGATGGACGCACAAGCCCGGTGAAAAAAGCGACCGAGAAGGCGAGGCTCGCAGTCAAGGTATCTGTTAACCCCAAAGTCATGAGGATCAGCGCGAGGCACACCAAAATAGCCCGCAAAGTGCACATCAGAGCGCGCCGCCCGAAGCGGTCGCCAAGGACACCGAGATAAGGCGCTATCAACGTGCCGAGAAATTGGAGCGAGCCATAAAGAGTCAACGCCAACACCGAGCCGGTTTCAACCAAGATGTACCAGCCGAGGATCAACGCTTCCATCTCGAACGCCCAAGACGCCATCAAATCAGCAGGCCATTGGAAACGAAAGCTGCGAACTTGAAAGGCCGCCAACGTGGCGACCCTAAGGAATGGGACGGGAGGGATGCTCAAACGAATAAATCCTGAAAGCCGGAAACAATCCAGAATGGGGCAGCAAAGGGTGATACACAAGCAACAGCGATATTTACCCGCTGCCAAGTCTTGGCGTATGGTTAGATCGATGATTACGCGCGCAAAAATTCTGATCCTGGCTTTGGTCCTGGCTGTCGTCCTCGGCGCCTGTTCGACGACGCGGATCATGTACACATTCGCCGATGATCTCATTCAGAACGAAGCCGAATTTTACTTGGCGGCGGGCGAGGAAGAAGATCGCCTGCTTCGGCAGCGCGCCAAAAAATTCATGGCTTGGCACCGCCTCCAAATGCTGCCCCGCTACGCCGCGTTTTTACGCAACGAGGCCGACAACGCCGAACAAGGGCCTGTGCAAAAGGAAGCCGCAATGCGCGCTGTGGACCGGGTGCGTGTTCTCTTGGAAGAAACCGTTCAAGGTTTCACACCCCATGCGGCTGCGGTACTGGCCCGCTACACGGCGCCCGATAAAGTCGCCTATCTGAAACAGCGATTGGCCGAAAAAGTGACCGAGCGGCAAGAGGAATTGAACGCGCCCTTGGCGAAACGCAGCGAAGACCGCTTCGGCCGAATTGTCGATAACTTTGAACGCTTCACCGGTGATTTGAGCGAGTTCCAATTGGCAATTATCCGCCGCCACGTAAAGGCCACCAGGGGCGATGGCGAATTCCGCCTCGACCGCCGGATCCAAAATTCAAAGCGAATGGTCGCTCTCATGGCGGCAAACCCTTCGGCGGCAGAAATCCAAAAATTTCTCGACGATTTATTTCTACGTCCCGACGCCGGTGCAAAGGGCGGGAATTTTCGCGAAAACAGGGTCGCCCGGTTGAAGACACTCATTGCCGAAATTCTATTTAGTTTAAGCCCGAACCAGAGAAAAACACTGGTGCAAAATCTGCGTGATTTCGCCGAAGATTTCAGCTCCCTCGCAAGCTAACAAGGAGGCCTCGATGCTTACTTTCGATCTTATAAAAGAAGCTGAGTTCGATCCCAAAAAACATGTCGAGAAAATTTTGGGCGACGTTGCCGAAGGCGATATAACCGTCGCCTGTTGGGAGCCGGGCCAGACCAGCCCCAATCACTGCCATCCTTGGGTAACCGAGATGTATTTCTGCATCGAAGGCGGCGGCGTCATGCGCACGCCCGAAGGCCAGATCGATATCACGCCGGGATCGGTGGTCGCCCACCCGCCGGGCGAATTACACGAATATGAAAATGGGCCGCTGCGTTCGTTATTGTTCCGCGTGCGCTATGGCGGCGACAAAGCGGCGCGCCTCTTGGCATGGCCGAGCAATCCTGAATTCGTGCAGCGCGATGTGGACCAGGAATACTACGCCGAAAACTCGCGCAACCAACCGAGCGCCTGAACACTATTGTTGTTCTTAGGCGAGCGCCTGAACAATGCTTTCGGTCATCGCCTTGGCATCGCCGAACAGCATCATTGTGTTGTCGCGGAAAAATAACTCGTTATCGACGCCGGCATAGCCGGACGCCATCGAGCGTTTGATAAACAGCACCGTTCCGGCGTTTTCCACTTCCAAGATCGGCATGCCGTAAATGGCGCTGGAAGGGTCGGTTTTGGCCGCCGGGTTGGTCACATCGTTGGCGCCGATGACAAACGCCACATCGGCGGTCGAAAATTCGGAGTTGATTGTCTCCAACTCGAACACTTCATCATAGGGCACGTTGGCTTCGGCCAAGAGAACATTCATATGCCCCGGCATGCGCCCGGCAACCGGGTGAATGGCGTAGGCGACATCGACCCCTTCCGCTTTTAACAAATCGGCCATTTCACGAAGCGCGTGCTGCGCCTGCGCGACGGCCATGCCGTATCCGGGCACGATGATAACCTTGGAGGCGTTTTTCATGATGAACGCCGCATCGGCGCCGGCGCCGGATTTAACCGCGCGGTCACCTTTTTGGGCGCCCACCGCAGCAACCGATTCGCCGCCGAAGCCACCCAACAGCACGTTGAATATCGACCGGTTCATACCTTTGCACATGATGTAGGAAAGGATAGCGCCCGAAGAGCCGACCAGCGCGCCGGTAACGATCAGGGCGGTATTGCCGAGCGTAAATCCGATGCCCGCCGCCGCCCAACCGGAATAGGAATTGAGCATCGAGACGACCACCGGCATATCGGCGCCGCCGATCGGAATAATGATCATGAAGCCAAGCAGCAATGAGACGATCACAATCGCCCAAAAGGCGTCGTCGGCATTGGACATCACCAGCCAGACAATCGCGCCGGCAAGCGCAAGGCCGAAAACTGCATTCAACAGATGCTGACCGGGGAACGTAATCGGCGTTCCCGTCATGATGCCTTGCAGCTTGGCAAAGGCGATGATCGAGCCGGAAAACGTGATGGCGCCGATGGCCGTGCCGAGCGACATTTCAACGAGGCTTCCGGCATTGATATGGCCGGCAGTGCCGATGCCATAGGCTTCCGGCGCAAAATAGGCGGCGGCGGCAACGAATACGGCGGCGAGGCCGACCAGGGAATGGAACGCGGCGACAAGCTGGGGCAACGCCGTCATTTTAATTTTAAGCGCAACCACGGTGCCGACAGCGCCGCCGATGACGACGCCGGTGAGGATCAGCTCATAACTCAAAATGGATGGATCGGCCAAAGTCGTCGCCACGGCGATGACGATGCCGATGACGCCAAAGGCGTTGCCTTTGCGCGCTGTAACCGGCGAAGAAAGGCCGCGCAAAGCCAAGATGAAGAAGACGGCGGCAGCGAGGTAGGCAGAGCCGGTAGCTGTTTCGTTCATGGCGATCCCTTACCGCTGCTTTTTCTTGAACATTGCCAGCATGCGCTGGGTGACGATGAAAC
>JABMOP010000506.1 GCA_013204125.1 Rhodospirillales bacterium
CGCCCAGACCGGCAAAAGGCTTTTGCCGAAATTTGTCATGGTTTCCATAAACTCGGTCACCGTATCTTTGAACCCCGGCAAGCCATCGGGCCATTGGTTTTCGCCGTAGAACCGCTTGCCCGTCTGGCGCCCTGGATTATCCGGCCTGTGCTCCGTCGCCATCACCAGGGTTTCGTTGCTGTCGAATTTGGTGTTTTCGTTATAGGTGGAATGGCTGACCAAGGTCGCGCCCGGCTTCACATAGCCGCGTTGATTTTGGTTGATGGCGATGGCGTCTTTCTTTGCCTGAGGCTGGCTATGGAAACGCTCTGTCTCGGTGAATATGCGGTTGATTAAATCTTTGGAAATGCCGTGATTGGTGAGGAAGAAAAAGCCCAAGCTTTCACAGGCGCTCCGAAGCTCGGTGGCCAAATTTTCGGCGGCGCCCGGCTCGGCGGCTAAAAACGCTCCAAGATCAAGCACCGGCAACGTACCGGGATCGCTTAGCGAATTTGCTGTATCATCCATTGTAAATACCTCAAGCCCTTGTCTTATCTGCCCGCACCTTGTACCCGATTGAACAATATAGCGGCAAATATTGAAAGGCCTTGGTGAAATCGGCGCTTAAGGCCAAAGATCGAAGGATCAATAAATGAGCCAAATAATCGGTGTAGTAGGCCTTGGAATTATGGGATCGGCGTTTGCGCGCAATATGGCAGCATCCGGTTTTGACGTCATCGGATATGATATCGACGGCGATAAATTGACAGCGCTTGGCGATGCCGGCGTTAGGCCTGGAAATGGGCCCGCCGAAATTGCCCAAATTGCCGAAATTGTGGTGACGTCCCTACCGTCGCCGGCCGCTTTTCACAGCGTCATGACAGGACCGGGCGGCATTATCGAATGTGGCCGGGATGATCTGATCGTCATCGATACCTGCACCTTATCGATAGAAGATAAAACCCGGGCCCATGACGCGCTGGCAACAAAAGGCATCACCTTGATGGATTGCCCGGTCAGCGGCACCGGCGCGCAAGCCGCCAGCGGTGATCTGGCCATTCTTGCCAGCGGCGATAAAAATTTATACGAGAAAATCCTGCCTGTATTGAAAGGGTTTTCCCGCGCCCAGCATTATATCGGCCCCTTCGGCGACGGCAGCAAAATGAAATTCGTTGCCAATCTTCTGGTCGCCATCCACAACGCGTCCGCCGCCGAAGCCATGGTGCTTGGACAGAAATCCGGGCTCGATCCACAACTTCTCTACGATGTGCTAACCTCCGGCGCCGGAAATTCCAGGGTGTTCGAGTTGCGCGCGCCCATGATGGTAGCCAATGATTACGACAGCAATGTCACCGCCACCCAGAAAACTCAGGAAAAGGATATGGGCATCATCAACGCCTATATAGACGGGCTGAATTGCCCGGCGCCGTTGTTTAAATCGACCATCGATCTTTACCGCGCGGCGCTCGAAGGTGGGTTTGAAAATTCCGATACGGCATCGATCTGCGCGGTGCTGGAAAAACAGGCCGGCATCGAGCGCTAAGGTGACCAACGAAGATCAGGCCGCCGAAATTCTTGGGCAGCTTCGTATCCGGCCTTATAAATTGGAGGGTCTCAGCGGTGAATTGCGCCCGGTCGATACAAATGCCGCCTACGATATTCAGGACCGCTTGCACGAATATTTAGCGAAGACCGGGTTCGGCACGCGCATCGGATATAAAATCGGCTGCACAACGCCGGTCATGCAGCAATTCATGGACATCGACCACCCCTGCGCCGGCGGTCTATTTTCGGCGCGTATCTTTGGCAACCCAGCCAAATTGGCTTATGCCGATTTCGCTTCGGTCGGCGTCGAATGTGAAATCGCCGTCGCCTTGGGCGCCGATCTGGATGCCCGGAACGGTGCAATCAGCCGTGATCAGGCGGCGGGCGCCGTCATCGCCTTGCTGCCGGCCATCGAAATTGTGGACAACCGCTACCGAGACATTATGACGATCGGCACGCCAACGCTGATCGCCGATGATTTTTGCCAATCGGCGGCGGTATTGGGCGCGCCCAATGCCGATTGGAAAGGTCTGGATCTGGCCGAAATTAAAGGGCGCACAATCATCAACGGCGCCGAGGTTGGGCACGGGCGGGGGGCCGATGTGCTGGGCCATCCGTTGGACGCGTTGATCTGGCTGGCCAATCATTTGGCCACGCGCGGCAGGGGATTATTAGCCGGTGAAATTGTTCTGTTGGGCAGTTTGGTGCAATGCCAATGGCTAAGGCCCGGCGACAAAGCCGAAATTCAAATCGACGGGCTTGGCAACGCTTCGGCGGAATTTACCGCCTGACCTTAAATTTCGTCGAACCTGATAGAACTATCTAATTCAGCAAGATCGGAAAGCAATTGTTCTTCTTCGTTCTCGTCTATATCGGTGAAGCGGACGCCAATGCCATCATCAAAAGAACGTGTGACCTCAGCCGAAAACACGCCGACATCTTCGATATCAATTTCTAAGATGGCGTTATCATCAAACTCGAAACCGCCATCGAGGGAGGCACCGCCGGCCGAAACATCACTGAGCAACGCATCGATATCGTCATCGTCCATACGGGCCACAACTTTTTTCTTCAAGGCGTGGCGCGGGTGTTTCCTTTTTTCTTCCATACCTGTTGTGCCTGCCATTTATTCACTCCCTTAAATCGTGCTTGGTATAAGGAAATAAGTTTTTTCCGGCCTAATTACGACTCCAATCCCGATTTCTGTCAATTGCCTTCAAACACCGGCTTTTCTTTGGCAACGAAGGCGTTATAGGCGCGTTCGAAATCCTTGGTCTGCATACAGATAGCCTGCGCCTGGGCTTCGGCTTCAATAAATTGATCGACGCCCATATCCCATTCCTTGTTCATCATCATTTTGGTCATGCCGTGGGCGAAGGTCGGGCCCGACGCCAGCCGTGCAGCCATTGCCTGGGCTTCAGCCAACAGCTCATCGGGCTCGCAAATGCGGTTATAAAAACCCCAGCGCTCAGCCTCTTCGCCGTCCATGGCGCGGCCGGTGAACAAAAGTTCGGCGGCGCGGCCTTGGCCGACGATGCGCGGCAGCATGGCGCAAGATCCCATATCGCAGCCGGCCAGCCCAACGCGCGTAAACAGGAAAGCAACTTTCGAGCGCTTCGTGCCGTAGCGCATGTCGGAAGCCATTGCGATGCAAGCGCCGGCGCCGACGCAGATACCGTCGATGGCAGAAATGATGGTCTGCGGGCAATCCCGCATGGCCTTGATGAAATCGCCGGTCATGCGAGTGAATTCCAGGAGCCCGTCCATGTCCATCGCTACCAAGGGGCCGATGATATCGTGCACATCACCGCCCGAGCAGAAATTTTCGCCCGCCCCGGTAAAGACCACGGCCTTAACATCGTCCACATAGACCAATTGGCGGAAGGTATCGCGAAGTTCTGCATAGCTTTCCAGCGTCAACGGGTTTTTGCGGTCGGGCCGATTGAGGGTAATGGTGGCAACGCGCCCTTCGACGTTCCAATCGAAATGCTTAGGCTTAATTTTTGACGCTTTCATAGATCAGGGTCCTTCGCTTGTTAATATGATGGGATTTTCGGCCCCTAACCCGCCATGGTCAATCCACCGCTGACGCTGAGCACTTGGCCGGTGATATAATCCGAAGTGCCGCCGGCGAAAAAGAGGATGGCATCGGCGATATCATCCGGGTCTGCAAAACGGTGCATGGGGATCGCCTTAATAAGAGCTTCGCGCATTTTATCGGGCCGGGACGCCAACAGGGGCGTATCGGTCGGGCCGGGGCAAACACAATTGACGTTGATATGGTTGCGCGCAACTTCACGCGCCAGCGATTTGGTAAACGCAATGATGCCGCCCTTGGCCCCGGCATAGACGCTTTCGCCCGACGAGCCGACGCGCCCGGCATCGGATGCCACATAGACGATTTTACCGTGCCCGGCTTCGCTCATGGCGCCCAATAGAGCGTGGGTTAGGCGGACCGGCCCTAGATAGTTGAGCGCCACGTTAAAGTCCCAACCGGCGGGATCGTTCTTGATAAAAGGAACAATGTCGCCGCCGCCGGCGGCGTTGACCAAAATATCGGGGACGGTTCCCTCTTTGAGCAACGCTTCAGCAAATCCGGAAATCGAGCCATCATCGGTCAGATCAAGCTTCATGAACACCGCCGTGCCGCCCTTTTCTTCCGCTTGGCAGGCGGCTTCGGTACCCATTTCCACGTTGATATCGGCGCAAATAACGCGGGCGCCGGCTTCGGCCAATTTCATTACAGTCGCCTTGCCGATGCCCGATGCACCGCCCGTTACGATCGCTGTCTGTCCACTCAAATCCATCTTAATTTTCCTTTCCGGCAATTCACTAAATTTCCAAAAATGCGGCAACACGGCCCCGCGCATCACCCGTATCGATCAGGGCAGAGGTAGCGCGAACTTCTTCTTCGAAACCGTCTCTCGCCGGATCAATGGCAGCGGCTATGCATTTTTTCGCCGCCACCAGAGCCGGCCTGGAGAGGGCGTCGATACTATCCGCCAGCTTGGCGGCTTCGCCCGGCAATTGATCCCGAGGCACCGAAAACTGGACCATGCCCAACCCTTGGGCGGTCCGGCCATCGACGATTTCAGCGCCTAAAATGATGCGCGCTGCGACGCCGGGACCGGCAAGGCGCGTCAATCGTTGGGTGCCGCCGGCGCCCGGCACCAAGCCTAAGCGCCCTTCGGGCAGGCCCAGTTTAGCTTCGTCTGCGGCAATGCGAAGATCGCATGCCAGCGCCAATTCGAAGCCGCCGCCAAGCGCCGCGCCGCCGATCTCGGCAATCGTCACTTGGCGCAAGGTCTCCAGGCGGCGAAAAAGGACCTGATAGCGCCGGGCATCGTCGCTGAGCGCATCTGCGCTATTCGCTTCGTTTAATTTCTTCTGAAATTGTTTCAAATCTGCGCCGGCGCAAAAAACTTTATGCGCGCTTCGGATTAGGACAACACCTGTATCTTCATCCAAATTCAATTGATCCAGGATTTCACCGAACCTCGTCACCCACTCAGCGTTGATGGCATTGACCGGCGGCGCATCCATGGTCACCGTTTTGATGCCACCGTGCTGGCTTAGTTGAAACACGCACATCCTTCCCGGCCCTTTGGCCGCGTTTGTCTCTCGATGCGTCAACCATATGGGCGGCGGCGGACCAGAGCCTTGATTTCGGTCAAAATCAGACTTCGGTGCCTGTGATAGGATTTCTAAATAAACAGTAGAAGAATGCGCCAAGGCGAAAATGGGAGCCACGAGATGATAGCCAAACTGCACCACAACCATCGACGGGTTGTCGTCGGCACCGAATGCGATCCTCAAGGGATCGTCAACTACACCAATTATTTTCACTGGTTCGACCGCAACTGCGAACGGCTGTTCCGCGATGCCGGGCTATCTTATAGCGAACTTTTAGAACACCGCCACATCGACGGCATCCCGCTGGTTGAAATGAATTCTAAATTCCTGGCGCCGCTCCGCGACGGCGACGAAGTGGAAATTGAAAGCTGGGTCGAGGATTGGAATGACAAGACTTTCACGGTGAAGCATCAAGCCATTTGTGGCGGCGAAGTGGTCGTCGAAAGCACCGAGACCCGCGCCTGGGTGGTGCGCGACGAAGCCTCGCCCAAGGGGATGAAGGCAACAACGATCCCCGATGAAATCAAATTGCAATTTGCCGGCTGATTGGCGCATCAGACCGCCTATGAGCAAAGGGTTTTGCCACAACGCGCAGGATCGCTTATAACCCGCTGATGTTCCGCTTAAAGCAATCATTTACAATCATGTTCAGCGACTGCGATCCGGCGAAGATCATGTTCTATCCGCGCTATTTCCAGTGGTTTGACCGCGCCTCTCAGCAAATTTTCAACGAGGTCGGTCTGCCGTGGAATGAAACCTGGGCCCAATACGATATGGGGGGGTTCCCGTTGGTCGATGCGTCGGCCAGTTTCAAAGCGCCGGCGCGCATGGACGAAACCGTGCAAATGGAAACCTGGATCGATGAATGGCGAGGACGCACCTTCGTCGTCAAACATGTGGTTTCTAGGGACGGCGAAATTTTGGTCGAAGGCCAGGAAATCCGCGTTTGGGCGGTGCATGACGCCTCAAGGCCCGCCGGCATCCGCGCCGCCGAAATCCCCGAAGAAATCAAAGCCAAGTTCGAAGTTTAACCCTTACCGCCGATACCGCGTTCCATCATGGCATTCAGCCTTTGGGCGAATCCCGTTGCATCTGAAATGGCTTCACCTTCGGCGATCTGCGCCTGATCGAATAAAAGATGCGCCGTCTCATCCAGCTGCTCTTTCATCGCCAAATTATCGGTCAACCCGGTCAATTTCTTTATCAATTCGTGGGACGGATTTAATTCCAAAATTCTGCGCGCCGTCGGCACATCCAATTGGCCGTGCATTTTAAGCATGTGTTCCAGATGTAAATCCATATCGCCTTCGCCGGCAACCAAGCAGACGGCGCTGTCGGTCAGCCGGTCCGATGGTTGAACGTCGCGCACTTTGTCGCCCAAGGCCGCTTTGAAGGCGAGGACCAGTTTGGCAAGCGCGGCGTCATCGGCCTTATTGGCTTTTTTGGCCTTTTTGTCATCGGCACTGTCTTTGCCTTCGATCTTATCGAGATCGATGCCCGCCAAAGTGACCGAGCGAAACGGTTTTTCATCGAATACGCCGACCGTCGGCAGCCAAAATTCATCGACCGGATCGTTGAGCAAAAGGACTTCGATGCCGCGGCTGCGAAACCCTTCCAATTGCGGGCTGACCCGAAGTTGGCCTAAATTATCGCCAATGATATAGAAAATTTCGTCTTGGCCTTTTTTCATGCGGCCAACGTAATCGGCGAGGCTAATGGTGTCTTCGCCCGCGGTAGAAATAAACCGGGTAAGTTCCAAAATCCGGTCCCGATTCTCCGCGTCTTCGTACAGACCTTCTTTAAGAACCGCACCAAAATTATTCCAAAAAGCGGCATATTCTTCCGGTGCTTTTTCCAGCTTCTTCTTTAACTCGCCGAATATGCGGCGCACCAAGGCGGTG
This sequence comes from Rhodospirillales bacterium, assembly GCA_013204125.1. GTDB lineage: Bacteria > Pseudomonadota > Alphaproteobacteria > Rhodospirillales > UBA2165 > JABMOP01. The sequence continues at coordinate 7,059 of JABMOP010000506.1, forward strand.
CGAATTCGCTGAACCACGACATTGTGCTGCAACATTTCGCGGCTGACATTAAGTGGCAGATCTTCGGAATCGACAATGCCACGGACGAAGCGCAAATAACCGGGCATCAAATCTTCGCAATTGTCGGTGATGAACACCCGTTTGACGTAGAGTTTGACCCTGTGCTTGCGGTCGGGATGCATCAAATCGAAGGGCTTGGACGACGGCACATAGAGAAGATTGGTGTATTCAACCTTGCCTTCGGCGCGGTTATGCATGGTCAGCCACGGATCATCGAATACATGGCCCACATGGTGATAAAATTCGCGGTATTGGTCTTCGCTAATGTCTTTGCGCGCTCGTGTCCAAATGGCGGCGCCCGAGTTCAACTGGTTCTCGCCATCTTTGGTGGAAATCATAATCGGCAGCGAAATATGATCGGAATAGGTGGTAACGATGTTGCGAATGCGGGCTTCTTCCAGAAATTCGCTTTCCCCCTTGTCCAGGTAGACCGTAACCGAAGTGCCTTGGGAGTCGCACGTCCCTTCGTCGATGGTGAATTTACCGGTGCCTTCGGACGTCCATAGCCACGCCGCTTCTTCGCCGGCGCGGCGAGTCAGAACCTCGACCTTTTTGGCGACGCAGAAAGACGCATAAAAGCCAACGCCGAACTGGCCGATCAAAGCCGTATCTTTTTTCTCATCGCCGGACAGACTTTCTAAGAACGCGGTTGTCCCGGAACGTGCGACGGTGCCCAAATTTTCAATTAATTCTTCGCGGTTCATACCGATACCGTTATCGGCAACGGTAATCGTCCGGTCCTTCTTATTAGTCGATATGACGATTTTGAATTCGGAACCTATATCGACCAAGCCGGGCGCGGTCAGCGTTAAGTAGCGTAGCTTGTCACACGCGTCGGCGGCGTTCGATATCAATTCACGAAGGAAAATTTCCTTATTCGAATAAAGCGAATGAATGACGATATCGAGGACCTTGCCGACTTCCGCCTCAAACTGAAACTCATTTTGGGCCATATTTCCCTCTGAATGCTTAAATTGCCTGATTTTATCGCTGCGGCGTATTGATATTATAGCCGCCCCGCACTCATATGTATTGAATGCGCCGTTGGCGCAAGGGTTAGCTCCACATGACCAAAATCAAGGTGAAATACCAAGCGCCCGCCTATATTAAAACTGCCGGGACAAGTCCGGATGGATTTCAGACTTTAGGTCAATTGCGCCGATGGTTCGAAATCTGCCACAATGTTTAAGAAACCGGTTTGGTCCCCGGCGAACATAGTCAACGACAAGGTGAAAAATGCCGATACCCGCCCAAATTTCTTTCCGTGATTTTGATCATTCCGATGCAGTCGAAGAAAGAATCCGCGAAAAAGTGGACAAACTTGAAACCTATTACGACCGCATTACCAATTGCCAAGTGGTCATTGAAGCACCGCATAAGCACAAAAACAAAGGCAAACTGTATCACGTAAAAATCGTAATATCTGTGCCCGGCGACGAAGTGATCGTCACCCGTGATCCCAAGGACAACCATGCCCATGAAGATATTTACATCGCGATCCGCGACGCTTTCGAAGCGGCGCGCCGCCAATTAAATAGGCATGTGCGCCAAGTGCGCCAGCGGCCGAGCGGCGCGCCGGTCGTCGCTGAAGAATAGAGCTTACTTGTAGCTGGGCGATGACCGAAAACTTCGCCCAACAACGCTCCGAGCTGATCGAAACCATCGCCGATGAAGCGCGGCGGACGGCGGGCTGGACCGGGCGCAAAAGATTTTCAACGGCGGTGATGAAGGCGCTGGCCCAAGTGCCGCGCCACGAATTCACCGGCGACCAAAATCACTCCGCCGCCTATATCAATCAGCCGCTGCCCATCGGTCATGGCCAGACCATATCGCAACCCTATATCGTCGCCTTGATGACCGAATTGCTGGACATCGAAGCCGGTGACCGGGCGCTCGAAATCGGCACCGGCTGCGGCTATCAAACGGCGATCTTGGCCGGGCTTGCTGCCAAGGTTTATACGGTTGAAATCATCCCCGAGCTTGCCATGCGCGCGGCAGAAATTTTTCGCAAATTGGGCCTTGGCAACATCCATCAGCGCATTAGCAATGGGCGCGAAGGCTGGCCGGAATTTGCACCGTTCGACGTGATCATGGTCACCGCCGCAGCCCCGTCGATCCCGCAAAGCCTGATCGATCAGCTTGCCCCCGGCGGGCGCATGGTGATCCCGGTCGGAGAATATCGCCAAAGCCAGAATCTGATACGCCTGACAAAATCCCAAAGTGGCGAGATCGATGAAAAAGTAATCCTTGCCGTCGCCTTCGTACCCTTGGTCGATTAGCAGCTCTGTTTAACGAAGGCGCTAATTTCGCTTGGACCGGCAAACACCGCATAGGCGCGATCGCCGGATGATCCCGATGGGATGAGCGCGGGCTGGCCGGGCGGTGGGCCTTTTTCCGATCCGTCCGTTTTAAAACGCAAGTTAAATTCCCAATATCGGTGCGCCTGGCCCGCTTTCGTGACCACTTTATACGCATCGCCGCAATGGGTAATGGAAACGATAGCTGTGTCCGGGTCCGGTTGTTTTAGATCGGCCCGCTTTATCGCCGATGATCCCGGCGCGTCCCTGGCATCGGGTCTGGCCTCGGTCAAATAGGCGATCAAATCACTCCGCTGATGGGCGCTCTTGATGCCGGCAAAAATCATTTCGGTGCCGGGCAGAAATTTTGCAGGACCAAGCAGAAATTTTTCCATATTCTCCGCCGTCCAGATGATGCCTGAATTTTTCAAGGCTGGCGAATAGCGCTGATACCCGTCCGCTGATCCGGCGCGCCGATCGATAATCTGGGCCAGGCTCGGCCC
>JABMOP010000507.1 GCA_013204125.1 Rhodospirillales bacterium
AGGGGGATTCAATAATGTAAACACCGCCGCACCCCCACCCTAACCCTCCCCCATCAAGGGGGAGGGAACAGGAAACACCCCGCCCTAAATCGCCCCGCTCTCTCTTAAATCCGCGATCTCCGCCGCTGAAAAGCCGGCCTCGGCCAAGACCTCGTCATTATGCTCGCCGAGTTTCGGGGCGGCGCGGGTTATTTCGGTGTCGTGGTCTGAATATTTGACCGGGTGGCCGAGGACGCGGATTTTATTGCCGTCGGCGTCCACGTCCCGCACCATATCCCGCGCCTTTGTTTGGGCATCTTCGGTCATTTGTTTGATATCCAGGACCGGCCCGGCCGGGATGCCGCCGGCGTCCAGAATTTGAAACCAATCTTCGGTGGTGCGCGTTCTGAAATAGGTGTTCAAGACATCGGCCAGTTCGCCCTGATTATCGCGGCGCTCGTTGGGGCCGATAAAACGCGCATCTTCGGCCAGTCCCGGCGCGCCGATCAAGTGCACCAGTTTTTGCCACAAGTTTTGATTGGCCGAGCCGAGATTGATCCAGCCGTTCTTGGTTTCAAACGCCTGATAGGGCGCCATCAAGGGATGGGCGGACCCCATCGCGCCGGGTACCTCGCCGGACGCCATAAAGATCGCCGATTGCCAATAGGTGTGCATGATGCCGGCTTCGAACAAAGACGTATCGACGAATTGGCCTTTGCCGGTGGTCTGGCGGGCGACCAAGGCGCCCAAAATTCCCATCGCCGCCAAGGTGCCGGCGGTAATGTCCGTCACCGGCGCGCCGACTTTGACCGGCGGTCGGCCCGGCCCTTCGCCGGTGATGCTCATCAACCCGCTCATCCCTTGGGCGACGAGATCGAAACCGCCGCGTTCCGCATAAGGGCCGGTGCGGCCGAAGCCGGAGATCGAGCAATAAATCAGTTTCGGGCAGGTCTCTTTCATTTGATCCCAGCCGACGCCGTAATGATCGGCGGCGCCCATGCGGAAATTTTCAACAAACACATCGGCGCCCTCTATCAGGCGTTTAAAGGCCGCCTTACCGCCATCGGAGCGAAGATCGAAGGCGACGCCGCGTTTGCCCCGGTTCATCATGGTGAACGGCGCCGACACATCGCCGGCAAACGGCGCATTGCCGCGCACACTGTCGCCGTCCGGCAGGCGTTCCACCTTGATCACATCGGCGCCCATATCGGCCAGCATCAAGCCGCAAGTGGGGGCGGCCATGACATGGCTGAATTCGATCACGCGGATGCCGGAGAGGAGGCCGTGGCTGTTTTCGGCCATGGTTATTTGCCTTTGAACTTGGGGGTTTCCTTGGCCAGGAAGGCGCGCACCCCTTCCTGGAAATCGATCGTATCATAGCAAGCGAATCCTTCGTTTGCTTGGGCGGCGCTTATCTCGGTGCCCGCCGCGGCGTCGTAGACGAATTTTTTATGCCAGCGATTGACCAACGGCGCGCCGGCGCAGATGCGCAGCGCCATTTCGCTAACGGCAGTGTCCACATCATCATCTGGAACGACGCGGTTGATCAGCCCCTTGGCGAGGGCTTCATCGGCGCCGAAGACACGCGCTTCGAGAAGAATTTCAAGCGCCGTGCCTGCGCCGACCAGACCGACCAGGGCTTCGATTTCAGGGCGCGCCGCGACCAGGCCCAGACGGTTGATCGGGATGCCGAAGCTGGCGCCCGCACCGGCGATGCGTAAATCGCACATGATGGAAAGTTCGAGCGCGCCGCCGATGCACAAACCCTTGATGCGGGCGATGATCGGATGGCGGCACCCCCGCATAGCGCCCATGGATTTATGCATGGCGGCGCCGTATTGGCTGCCCTGGGCGGAATTGGCCCGCACGGTTTCGAATTCGGAGATATCGGCGCCCGGCCCGACCGCTTTATCGCCGGCGCCCCTAAATATAATGCAGCGCAGATTTTCGTCTTTGTCCAATTGGGCAAAAGCTTCGCCGACACCGACCCACATTTCGAGGGTCAGGGCGTTCAGCTTTTCCGGGCGGTTGACGGTAACCGTCGCCACTTCGCCGTCGCGCGTCGTAAGAATAAGGTCTGACATGGGTTATTTATGGAAGAACGCCGCGAAATTGGCAAACTAAAGCGCGCTCCGAGAGATCTCGCGCGCGCGTCATTTAACATTTTAAAAAGGCAGCCGCCCCTGAGCCATTGGCCCTGGGGCGGCGCCAGATAAATCTAGTCTACTACAGAAAGATTTTCTGCGGATTCTTTGCCGTTCTGTCCAGGGGTCAGTTCGTACGAAACTTTCTGCCCTTCTGAAAGGGTGCTCAATCCGGCGCGTTCAACGGCCGAAATATGCACGAATGCGTCTTTGGAGCCGTCTTCGGGCTCGATAAATCCAAACCCCTTGGCAGGGTTGAACCATTTTACAGTACCAGTCGTC
>JABMOP010000508.1 GCA_013204125.1 Rhodospirillales bacterium
CCCAGATCGTCCATTGCCCGGACCCAAACATGGCGACCGACTCTGGCCCGTGAGTCTGAACGGTATCTCGGACCTTTTCCGATATGAGATCCAGCGCCTCGTCCCACGAAATACGCTCGTATCCCGAAATGCCTCGGTTCTCGCAGTTCCGCTCCCCATCGGGATCAAAATCAACCCGCTTCATCGGGTAGAGTAATCGGTCCTTAGAATAAATTAGTGACTTTGACGCCAACCCATGCGGCGCCAAACTGGTTTTCCGGGGCGGTGTGAAGCTTTTCCCGCGCGCATTGATGGTCCAGGTACCGGCATCATCGTCGTCAAAATCGATCGGCGTCATGCGCACAATTTTGCCGCCTTTCACGTAAACATAAACCGGGCCGCCGTTGGTGTTGTTAACGTATCTTGTTTCCCCGCCGGCAACCGATGTGCCATGACGCCAGCCAACGCGGCCAGCTTCGATAATGATTTCGGTCAGCCAATTGCTAAGCTCATCCGGGCCCATCATCATCAGGTTAAAATTCTTAATGGCATCGATTTGTTTTTGGTAATCGACCGGCGGAATTAAAAGCTCTCTCGCAATGCGCTGATTTTTGATTACGACGTTCACTTCGGCATCCCCGACAATACCGGAACGGGTCTTAATTTTACCGTTCTCAAATTCAAACACGCGGCCGTCGGAGCCATCGGCAATACTGAACTGAGCCTTGAAATTTTTCTCTTTTAGGCGTTTGGCGAATGCCGGCGAACGCCATGCGGCAATTTTCAAATGCCATTTCAAAAAGTAGAGAATAAACGAAAGCCCCATGGGACACCCTTTGTTTGGATCACAGTGTTTTACTTCGCCTATCAAACCACCGCGCGTCAGGAAGGCAAGCCCCAATCACAGTAAGCTGAATTGACCTTTGGCGATAGATTGTTAAAGTTTGGACGCGTTAGGGGGGGGGAATTGAATACTTTGCCAATCTAAATATCGAAAATGGAGGTCTATAATGACTAAAATCAAAACCTTAATAGCCACCCTTTTAGTATCAGCTGCACTCGCCGCACCCGCTCATTCCGAGACTTTCGTGTTTACCGCAATCCCCGATGAAGACGAAAGTCAGCTGATGACGAGGTTCACCAAGGTTGCGAAATATCTCTCTAAGCAACTTGGTGTCGAAGTAAAATACGTTCCGGTTAAATCCTACGCCGCGGCAGTCACCGCGTTCCGCAACGATCAAGTCCAACTGGCTTGGTTCGGTGGACTTTCCGGCGTTCGCGCCCGCGCCCTTGTCAAAGGATCGCAGGCCATCGCGCAAGGAGCTGAGGATCAGGAATTTCAAACCTATCTGATTGCACATGCCAGCACCGGTTTAAAGAAATCCGCCAAATTTCCAAAAGGAATCGCCGGGAAATCTTTTACCTTCGGCTCAAAGGGGTCCACATCCGGTCGCTTAATGCCGGAATACTATATCCGCGAAAGTTTCAAGAAATCGCCAAATAAGGTGTTCAGCCGCGTTGGCTTCAGCGGCGATCATTCGCGCACAATTGCGCTGGTGCAGTCGGGTGCCTTCCAAATCGGCGCGGTAAATTTCCAAGTCTGGAAAAAGCAACTTAAGGACGGGCGCATTGATCCGTCCAAAATCTCCGTCATTTGGGAAACGCCCCGCTATCCCGACTATAATTGGAGCGTCCGCGGCGACGTCGAACAAAAATTCGGCAAGGGATTTATCCAAAAGGTTAAACAGACGCTTCTCGGCATGAAGGACCCTGACCTTTTGGCGTCGTTTCCGCGCAAATCCTTTATCTCCGCACGCAATAGCGACTACCAGCCAATCGTTGATGTGGGAAGGGAAATCGGCCTCATCGAGTAGATGAGAACAATTCCCCATGTTTTTGTTGAAACTTGACCGAAAAACGGTCCGCTATAACGGGCATGCGGCATTGAGCGATATATCGCTCAATGTCGCGCCCGGCGAAAGAATTGCGCTGGTCGGGCAAAGTGGAGCGGGGAAATCCACTTTACTCCAAACCTTATATGAACAAGTCAAAGACAAGGCGTCGATCGTACCGCAGGAATTGGGTTTGGTGCGTTCGTTATCGGTATTTCATAATATATTTATGGGCCGGTTGGACCGCAACAGCGCCTGGTACAACATTCTGAATCTCATTAAACCTTTGCAAAAAGAAATCGAAGAAATTCGCCCGATTGTTGAAAAGCTTGGGCTTGAAGATAAATTTTTCGCGCCCGTACAGGAACTATCCGGTGGGCAACAACAAAGAACCGCCGTTGGCCGCGCTTTGTTCACGGGAAGAGAAATATTTTTTGGCGACGAGCCGGTATCAGCGGTGGATGAACATCAATCTCATGCAGTCATGAAGGCAATCGCCGAGGCACATCAAACGGTCGTTCTCTCGATGCATGACATGAACCTTGCGATCACTTACTCGGACCGCTTGATCGGCTTGAAAGACGGCGAAATTGTCCTTGATGAGCCGTCCGGCGGTATGAAAGCATCCGATCTTGACGACTTATTCCGTCTCTGAGCAGCGCTACGCTAGGCCGGGGCCGCGCCCGATGGTCCGGGTGACCATTGGCTTCTTAAGCATCGCGCTCCTCTTAAGTTTTGTTGCCGATCTCGAAATATCCACCCAGAATCCATGGGGTGAATTGTCGCGCATGGTGATCGGCGCCTTCACACCGGATTTTTTCGCCACTGAAAATTTGGCGCGGGCGATCCTAAATACGGTCGCGTTTGCAATTCTTGGCGTAGCCCTAGGAAACGGGCTGGGATTTCTTCTAGCATTGGTATTTCATTTCCGGGTCATCCGTGCGGGGTGCGCATTCGTTCGTGCCATACACGAATTATTTTGGGCGCTGATATTTCTTCAAATATTTGGGCTCAACCCGTTAACCGGCATCTTAGCACTGGCGCTGCCGTATGCCGGTATATTCGCTAAGGTCTATTCGGAAATATTGGAAGAAGCAGACCCGGCGCCTCTCAAATCCATACCGCACGGCACCGGTAGACTTTCGGTATTCATGTTTGCGCAGCTCCCCGATGCTTGGGTCCATTTTAAAACCTATTCACTTTACCGTCTCGAATGCGGCTTGCGATCAAGCGCCGTGCTTGGCTTTGTCGGGCTGCCAACCATCGGCTTTCACTTGGAAACTGCATTCTCGCAAGGCTCCTACTCGGAGGTTGCGGCGCTGCTCATCCTATTTTACGTAATTATTGGAACCATCAGAAAATGGGTGCGGGGACGCCTCCTTGCCTTTTACATACTATTATCGCTATTGGTAATTCCCTGGGCCGGCGAAATTAATCAATCCCATATCGTCCGCTTTTTTACCGAAGATATTGTCCCCTACCCGCTTCGCGTAGCCGAAACCCTTGATATGGCGGCGTGGTCTGCGCTCGTAAGCTGGCTTAAAATGATGGTCACCGATCAGGCCTTGCCGGGCATCATTTCAACTGTGGTTTTAACGCAGATCGCCTTGGTCGCGGCCGGTGCATTAACCCTGCTGTTTTTCCCGCTGATCTCGCCGAAATTTTTTGGCCGCTTCGGGCGTTCGGCTGGCCATATTTTTTTGGTCATTGCACGCTCAACGCCTGAATTCATCCTAGCACTCACATTTTTGCTGTTATGGGGGCCATCAATGTTGCCGGCAGTTGTCGCGCTTGCCCTTCATAACGGGGCAATCATCGGGCATTTGATAGGCCGGCATACGGAAAACATGCAAATCCGCCTCGGCGCACCGGGCAGTCTCAATCTCTATGCCTACGACATCTTGCCGAGAATCTATCCTCAATTTTTGGCGTTCTTGTTTTATCGCTGGGAAGTGATTATGCGCGAAACCGCGATTTTGGGGATATTGGGCATCGCAACTTTAGGGTTCTACATCGACAGCGCCTTTGCTGATCTAAGGTTCGACAGGGCAATGTTGCTGATTGTTATTACCGCCATCCTTAATATGGGCATCGACGCCATATCCCGCAAAATACGCGCCCATTTACGCCTACAGACGCGGGCCGAAGAAGTATGATGTTAATTTCGCCAAATTGCCGCTCGCCCCTTTATTGACCGGCCCAGCCGTTGCACAATAGGCACAAGTGCGCCAAACGGGGAGGCTCCAACCAATGTTGACCATGACATCTGCCCTCGACCGGGCCGAGCGCCAGTTCGCAGCCCGCGCCGCCATTATAGATCGGGAGCGGAATTTCACTTGGGGGCAACATATAGAACGCGTCAGTCAGGCCGCTGGGATGTTGGCCGGGCTTGGTCTCGGCGCCGGTGAACGCTTTGGCGTCATTTGCGAAAATTCTTACCGATATATGGAATTGCTTCATGCCGGGTATTGGGCCGGCGTTATTCCAGTTCCCATCAATCACCGGCTGGCACCGCCGGAAATAAGGCATATCTTGGATGATGCCGACATCAAATACCTGTTTCTGGGGCAAGATTATCTAGAATTGCCGGGCACGGAAGACGTTGCACCTTGGCGCGAACACATCGTCTATATCGGCCCGCGGCAATCCAAATGCGCGTTCGAGCAATATGAAGATTTAATTGGGCGCTCCCAGCCAAGCGCGCCGAAAGACGCTGATGACGAAGATCTCGCGTTGCTTCTCTACACCGGCGGCACCACCGGCAAAAGCAAGGGCGTCCGTTTGAGCCACCGCAATCTGGTTTCGAACGGCATGCAGGTCAATATGGCCATGGGTGTTCGGGCCGATGACCGCTTCTTACATATTGCGCCGATGTTTCACGCCGCCGATCTCCTGGCGACGTCTCACACCCTATCTGGCGGCTGCCATTCATTTTTGCCCAATTTTGGCGCCGAGGAATTGTTAAAAGCTTTGCAAGGCTATGAAATTACGATCGCATTTCTAGCGCCGACGATGATTATCATGACCCTGCAAAATCCCAATTTTGATGATTACGATTTATCCAAATTCCGGCTTTTGTTTTATGGATCGTCGCCGATGGCTGCCGAATGGGTCGAACGGTCGATCGAGCGTTTTAAGGGCACCGAAATTCAACAAGGATATGGGCTGACCGAAACTTCGCCCATTTTGACCACCCTCGATCCGATTGACCACAAATTGGCAATCGAAACCGGCAACATTGATATTCTTCGCGCTGCCGGTCGGTCGGTGGTTGGGGTTGATTTGGCCATTATGGACGATGATGGAAACCGCGTTCCGGATGGCGACGCCGGCGAAGTCGCTGTCCGTGGCCCCAACGTGACGGCAGGATATTTAAACCGGCCCGATGCCAACGAAGCGGCATTTCGGGATGGCTGGTTTCTCACCGGCGATTTCGGGCGCGTCGATGAGAACGGTGTTCTCTTCCTGCTCGACCGGAAAAAAGACATGGTCATTACCGGCGGTGAAAACGTCTATACGTCCGAAGTTGAAGCCGCGCTCTATCAGCATCCCGATGTTCACGAAGCCGCGGTCATCGGTGTGCCGGATAAGAAATTTGGCGAAGCCCTGTTTGCCGTTATTGTTCCGGCGCCTGGCAAAAAGCTTGTCGCCAGCGAAATTATCGAACATTGCCGAGGCAAGATCGGTGGCTACAAAATCCCACGGCAAATGGATTTCGTAGAAAAAATGCCGAAAAGCGCCATGGGCAAGATATTGAAGACCGAATTGCGCGAAATTTACGGCAAGACATAAACACCTCCCTACCCGATCCACCCCAGTAAATTCGAAATGGAAATAGTCGTTAGCACCTTTTTGGTATTGACCTTTTTCTAATTCGGTATTACAGTACTTTTTTACCTTTTTAGGAAACTTTAATGGATCCGCAGACAAACGTCGCCAAAAGTCTCCATATCGAACATCTAAATGTCATTGCATTGATGAAACGGCTCGGCAATGCGGTTTCTTCCCCGGCTCCGGATATTGACCCAAATACGCTTACCCGGCTGCTCACGGACGTTAATTCCGCCATCAGCGGCGAAGTTATTCCCCATTTTGATTTCGAGGAGGACACCCTTTTTCCGCTTCTGCATGATGAAGGCGCTGGGGATTTGGCCGATTTATTGGCCGAGGAACATGTGGTGATCCGCGAGCTATGCGAGGCGGTAAAAGCCACTGCCAAAGTATTCTTAGCCAACCAAGTCTCGAGCGATGCCTGGGCCGCATTGAAGGCGCCGGCAACCGAGCTATCACAGCGCCTATCCGCCCATGCGGAAATGGAAGAAGACGGCCTTATTCCCCTTCTCGATAGTTTAATCGACGACGACCAAGACACCGAAATGATGAAAATGCGCGCGGCTTAAGGCCGTCGATAAGGAGGATGATTGAAATGGCGACAAGCTCTACACCGGAAGTCAGAAATCTTCGGCCCAATGATCTGGAACGGGTCATCGAAATAGATCAAAAATTAGCGGGCCGTTCGCGGCGGGGATATTTCGAAAATCGCTTAATTGCGGCAACCGCCACGCCCGGGGAATTTGTCATCATCGGCATCGAATTGGGATCGGCTTTAATCGGCTACGCCTTTGCACGCACTTATGATGGGGAATTTGGCTCCCAAGGGAAAATTGCCGTTTTGGATACTATCGGTGTTGATCCGGACGCGCAGACGAAGGGGTGCGGAAAAATCCTGCTGGATGCGCTTGATGAAAAACTTGCTGCCAAAGGAGCCTCTGAAATCCGCACCCAAGCAGATTGGAATTTTACCGGCATGCTGGGATTTCTATCGGCAAGCGGATTTCAATTGGCGCCGGCGCATGTGCTCGAATGTTCAACCAATCAAAAATTTTAGGCGATTTAAGGAGGCCCACCCATGCAACGCAACAGATTTGGCGAAATGATGGAAGACGACAATTCTGATGAAGGCCCGGCCAGGGATTATGTGCCGGTGCGCTCGCTCGATGCCGAAGATTTAGAAGCCCTGATCCGCATCGAAAAACGGATTACCGGAAACGAGCGGCGCGATTACTATACCCAGAGAATTAAAGAAGCCCTGGACGAAACCGGTGTCCGGGTATCCCTCGTTGCCGAAATTGATGGCCACATTGCCGGTTTCATCATGGCGCGTACCGATTTTGGTGAATATGGCCGCAACGAGCCGGCAGCCGTTCTGGACGTCATCAATGTCGATCCCAGACACGGCAACAAAGGTGTGGGCCGCGCGCTCATGTCGCAACTCTTTACCAATTTAAACGGGCTGATGATCGAAACCACGCGCACCACGGTGACGTGGGACAATTTTGGTCTTTTGGGATTTTTAGAAGGGTGCGGATTTGCGCCCAGCCAGCGCTTGATATTTAAACGAGCGATCGGCGCTCCATAATATCAAGATGCTTGTTTCAGCGCCGCAATCTCTGCCAATTTTTCATATCTGAACGCGCCCCAAAGGGCGGCGCCAATGGCCCCGGCATAAATTGAATCCGGGTGGTTCTTGACCTCGACATTGATCTTGGCTTTTGGATCGGCGACCCCTTCTACCATGGCCGCAATTAACCCCCCATCGAGTGCCAGGCCACCGGTTAGAAGGACAGCGCCGTCCATCACCTTCGTTGCTCGCAAGAGCTTCAACAAACGCTGGGCCATGGAAATATGAATGCCTTTTAAGATGTTGGGCGCCGATATGCTGCGCGAAACCATGTTGATTACATCTGTTTCGGCAAGCACAGCGCAAATGCTGCTGACCACTTCGGGATCATCTGCTTGCTGGGACAATTCGCCGATTTCTTCCGAGGTAATGCCCAAATACCGGGCGATGTTTTCAAGGAATTGGCCGGTGCCGGATGCGCACTGGCTGGTCATCCGATATTCCAGAACCTTTCCGCGCTCATCAATGCGGATGGCGCGGCCGTGCAAGGAGCCGACATCAAGAACAGAGCGGACTTCGGGATCCAAATAGATCGCGCCCTTGGCATGGGTGGTCATGGAATAGAAATGGCCGGTGTGAAATTCAAGCGTCTCGCCCTCGCCGGTGGTGGCGATATAGTGCATATCGTCCACGCCCAGCCCAGCCTCTTCGAGGACATTGTTCATTATTTCCTCGGCGAGCTTATAGGGGTCGCGTTTACGAATTTTCTCGGCGCGCTTGGCCAGCATTTTGGTGTCATCGCCCTCGACCTTGAAGAGGACGGCCTTGACGGCGCCGGTTCCGACATCAATGCCAATGGTATGGGTCATGCTGCTACTCCTTCAACTGCTGTATCGCCTTCGACCGCGGCCCGACGGGCAAATTCCGCCGCGCCAAGGGCGCCGGTATAAATGGAATCGGGATCAATATTGATGGTTAGCTTGCCATAATTTTCTTCAATCAATTTTCTCAACTCCTTCACCGCCGCCTGGTTGTTGGCGACCCCGCCGGTGAAAGTGAACTGATCAGTAACACCGCCGGACCGGGATAGAATAGACATGGCCCGCAAAATGATGGCCCGGTGCAATCCGGCCAAAACATCTTCGCGTTTTTCGCCAAGGGCCAGGCGGTCACGGAGCTCAGCGCCGGCGAACACGGTGCAGGTGGAATTAATTTTAGCGACCTTGGTCGATTTCATCGCCAATGGCCCCAATTCATGGACACCGATATTCATTTCATCGGCGATATAGCCCAAATAGCGCCCGCACCCGGCGGCGCAGCGGTCATTCATTTGAAAGTTTTCAACAATGCCTCTGCCGTCAACCTGGATGGCTTTGGTATCCTGGCCACCGATATCGAGAACCGTGCGTGTTTTCGGATACATCAAATGCGCGCCCAACCCATGGCATAGGATTTCGGAGCGAATATGTTCTTTCGGAAAGGGCAAGCGCACCCGGCCATAACCGGTGCCGACCACATAGGTTTCTTCCAATTCGATAGCGATGGCGTTTTTTAAAGGCTCCATGATCGTTTCATGTACCAATTCCATTTCAGAGGAATGTTCGATGATTTTATCAAGGGCACGGGAAAATTTACCTTCTACGTCGCCGGTCGGGGGCCGGTTTTCCACTTCGATGATCGATTTGTCATAAACGTTCAGAAGAAGATCAAAGGGCAGGCCCGTGCTGTCGGCAGCATCTTCGGCAATCTTCATGAAACGACCGCCGGCGATATCACGGAAGAAGTCGGATTTACGTTCTGCGCCGGGGGCGAACAATGCTTGTGCTTCACCGACCAACTGCTTGAAAATTTCCTTCAAGGCCAAATGGATTTCCTTTTCCATGCCTTCAAAGCGGACCCCGGTGGCGAATTTTTCACAAGTTACCCCAAGATCTTCCAACTGTTCCAGATATTGCTCCATACGGAATAATCGTTCCAAATCGTCGAGGAACTTATCTGTGCTGCTATCAACAGCGCCATGTTCTTTAAGCGCCCGGTGAGCCAATGTGAAGCGCGCGCCGATGATTGCTTCTTGTTTGGAAACGGCGGCGGCAGTGTCATAATTGGACCGGGAATTGGTGATCCCTTGGCCAAGAATTTCCATGCCTTCATCCATCAAAACCGCCTTGGTCGTTGTCGATCCGAGGTCAATGCCGATATAACATTTCATGCTTTTTCTCCTATTCCGGATCCGGCCTCAGGCGGCCTTGGCCCCGCCTTGGCGTTTTTGTTCGATCATCTGGAAATAACTCTCCAAACGGTTTTTGATATTGGCCGGCGAGAAGTAACGCGGATCGACCAAATCGGTTTCGATGAAGGCGCCCGGCTTGCCGGTGCGCGCTTCAACTTCGCGCAACATCAAGAGTTGCCCCGCCGAAAAGCTGTTACAGCTTTTGATCGAATTAATCAGCAAGCCATCGGCCTGATACTCTTCGATGTAGTCCACCAACATCTGGGTACGGTCCGGCAAGTTGCGGTTGGTGTAACAACCCAGGCAATAGTCAGCCAAAGATTCGAGCGGATGATCGGGGTCGTGGCGGAAGCCGTCATAATCGTAAACGCCGCCGACCTTGGAGTAAGAGCTGGCAACGACGACGGCGCCGTCCTCGTAAAACATTTTCCAAAATTCGCGGAAGTTGGTCCAATTGGGCGGACCTTCGACGACCAGCCGGTATTTTTCTTCGAACACTTCACCTTCGGGCGTCACCGGGCCAAGGCCTAGCTTGATACGTTCTTCGATTTCACCCTTTAAAAGCCGATAATATTCCACCGCGTCCGTAGTGCCGCGAAAGGCGGTAAAAATCGGACCGATGTAATAGACGCCGCCGAAATAGGCGTCGATCGGCGAGGGTTTGTTTTTGGCGCTTTCCAGCACCCAAACCAGATCGTCCTCGGCCTTGGCGGAATTTTTAAGAAATCCGCGAAGCTTATCGATGTCGAATTTGACGCCCGAGACCTTTTCCAAAGTCGGGATCACTTCTTCCTTCAACTGCTTGATCACGTAGTTCCGCATGTTTGGCGTGATTTCTGCCTTGCCGTCTCCCTGGTAGGGGACGTGCAGCATGACGGTTGGGCATTTGTATTGTTCGCGTAACAACTCGAACCATTTCAAAAACGTGTAGCAACCGGTGTAGGACAGCAGCAAAACATCCGGGTCGGGCATCGGCTTGCCGTTGGGGGCAATGTTACCCCTGGACATCATGCCGATATCCGCCTTCACATAAGTGCAGACATCTTCCGAATGCCCCATCTTTTCGGCGTCCGCTATCATGGCGCCCGACTGCTTGCGCATGGCGTTATTTAGCGCGTTGATTTCCGGCAGATTGTTGACGATGCCGAAGCACATCAGCAGCTCGTTGAGGTTGCCGGGAACGAAGGTGGACGCGATTTTTAAGCCCAACTCCTTGGCACCGGTCAGTTTGTCGTAATTGCCGGCGATCATTTCTTTCTGCTTCAACATGGAAGCATCTTTGACGACGTCTGGTTTTGTTGTATCGGTCATGCGGCGCTCCATAGTTTGATCGAATCTGAAAAGGTTCCGGCTTGCTCCCTGATGGGCTGCATCTGTCCGGAATTTTCGGAGTATTGAAATGCGATGTAGGGGACTTTCCGCTCGTCCAGCACATGGGCCAACATCGGCTGGTCCAACAAAGCGGGGTCGCAGAAACTCGGCGCCGCAAAGATAACGCCTTCGGCGCCCCGTTGCTGGACAATATCGGCTAGGTAATGGCCCTGAACTTCGCCATCGGGTTCGTACTTGGAAGGGAACGACATGGAATGTTTGATAAAGGCTTCCGATAAATTGAGCAGAGGATCGCCTTCGGTTTCCACATCTTCGGTAATCATCCGATTGACCATCATGTAATCGTCATCAACGATATAACAGCCAGCCAGTTCGATGGATTTGATCAGACCAAGCGGCGGTTGTTCGCAGAACGAGCCGTTGACGATGACCCGGCAATTATCCTTCATGCGGCGGTCTTCATTTTCCGCCGCCGCCAAATAGTCGTTCATCATATGAATATGATCTTCTGGTGGAAGGATTTCCCCGGCCC
>JABMOP010000509.1 GCA_013204125.1 Rhodospirillales bacterium
GAATAGGTGTACCCGGCGCCCTAAGAGTTCTTCCAATTCCAGCCGCGCGTCGGCGCCGATGGATTTGATGCGGGCGCCTTTATGGCCGAGGACGATGCCTTTTTGCGTCGGGCGCTGGACGTAGATGACCTGTTCGATGCGGACGCTGCCATCTTCCTGGTCGGTCCATTGTTCGGTCTCCACGGTCGCCGCGTAGGGCAATTCCTGGCGGAGTTGCAGGTAAATTTTTTCGCGGGTGATTTCGGCGGCGAGCAAGCGTTCGGGCATATCGGAGATTTGATCTTCGGGGAACATCCACGGGCCGGCAGGCGCGGATTTGGCGAGATGGGCGAGTAAATCATCGACCCCATCGCCCTTTTCGGCCGAAATCATAAAGATTTCATCGAACACGCCGATGTCTTTCAATTCCGCCGCCAAATTCAATAATTTAGGTTTCTTGACCAGATCGACTTTGTTGAGCACCAGATCGGCGCGCCGGTTTTCGGCCTTTAAGCGGTCGATGATGGCCCTTGTGTCCCGGTCCACGCCTTTGTCGGAATCTACTAGTAGCGCGATCCTGTCGGCATCGGCGGCCCCGCCCCAGGCGGCGGCGACCATGGCGCGGTCGAGCCGGCGCTTGGGTTGAAACACGCCCGGCGTATCGATGAAGACAATCTGAGCCATGCCGGCCATGCAAATGCCAAGGACGCGGGTACGCGTTGTCTGTACTTTTGGCGAGACAATCGAAACCTTGGCCCCGACCAGACGATTGATCAGCGTTGATTTGCCAACATTGGGCGCGCCCAAGACGGCGACAAAAGAAAAACTTGTTTCGGGCGGCAGCGGCTCAGCCATTGGCATTGCTCAACTGCCCTAAAAGGTTTTCGGCGGCGCTTTGTTCGGCGGCGCGTTTCGAGGCGCCGATGCCTGTGGCCGGGGCAAATCCATCGACCCTGACCTCGACGGTGAAATTCGGTGCATGGGCCGGACCTTCGCGGTCGGTTTCGCGGTATTCCGGGAGCGCCAATCCCCTGCCTTGCGCCCATTCCTGCAATCCGGTTTTGGCGTCTTTCGGCGGCGTCGGCGTTTGGTCCATCATATCGGCCCAGTTGGCGCGGATAAATTTATCGGCGGCGCTTAGCCCGCCATCGAGATAAAGCGCGGCAATGACCGCTTCCATGGCGTTCGCCAGGATCGACGGATTTGCGCAGCCACCGTTATCGGTCTCGCCCTTGGCCATATCGATCGAGGCGCCGAGATTGATCGTTTTCGCAACCTTGGCCAAGGTTTCGCTGCGCACAAGTTCCGCATGGCGGCGCGAAATTTCGCCTTCGTTTTCGCCGGGGTTCCGCTCCAACAGGTTTTGGGCGATGACCAAGCCAAGCACCCGGTCGCCAAGAAATTCGAGCCGCTCGTTAGACGCCGAGCCCAGTTGCTGAACCGCATCGCTGCTGGAATGGCGGAGCGCCTTTTCTAAGATCGCAGGGTCGGTGAATTCATGGCCGAGGGCTTGGGTAAGGATTTGGGCGAGGTCCGCCATCGCCTAGGCAATGCCTTGGAAAAAGCGTTTGAAACGCATGGCAAACGGCCAATTCCAAATTTCCCACCAGCGCGCGGCGCCGTTGGTCGAGAAAAAGAGCACTTCGGCGCGGCCGACGAGATTTGCTTTTGGGATAAAGCCGACCGCTTCGCGGACGCGGCTGTCTTGAGAATTGTCGCGGTTGTCGCCCATGGCGAAATAATGGCCTTCGGGAACAATATAAAGATCTGTATTATCGAGCGGCCCGGCATCGGTAAGCTCCAAAATCAAATGTTTGCGCCCGTCCGGCAATGTTTCTTCGAACTGGGCGGCGCGGAACGAGCCTCCGCCACCCGTGTTTTCAATGTAATCGGCAACTCGTTTGCGTTTCAGCGCCGTGTCGTTGATATACACGATGCCGTGCTTGACTTGAATACGATCGCCCGGCAAGCCCATGATGCGCTTGATGTAATCGGTCTTGTTGTCGGTCGGTAATTTGAAAACGGCAACATCGCCGCGGTTCGGTTCGGTAAACGCCACGCGCCCGGGGATCAGCGGCAAGCCAAACGGCAGCGAATAGCGGGAATAGCCATAAGAATATTTGGACACGAATAAATAATCGCCGACCAGCAAAGTCGGCTTCATCGAACTGGACGGAATATTAAACGGCTCGAACCCAATGGTGCGGATGACCAAGGCGATCATCACCGCATAGATGATGGTTTTGGCGGTATCTTTAATGGTGCTTGCCCCTTAACCTTACAAAAATAATGTCGCAGCCGGTGGGAAATAGGTTTAACGGGCCGCAACTACCCCGTCCACCACTTCCATCAATTTCTCGATCTGGCCCGGCCAATTGAAACGTTTCATGAACGCGGCCGCCGCCTGGCCGCGCCGCTTGGCTTCTTCCCTGTCGGCGTAGATTTCTTCCAGCCGTTCGATGACTTCGCGCAAAGACGGCTCCATCCAGCCTTGGGTGGCGCTATAGGGCGGGTACGGTTTGACCGGCGTTTGCTGGGTCAGCGGATAGCAATGAGCCGGCGCCCCGGCATCGCCGCCGGCGATATCCAATTGGCCGGTATTCAAGGCGATGATCGTCGGCACGCCGGCGGCCAGGGTTTCCATAGCGACAAGATTGGTTCCAGGTTCGCACCTGTTGGCAAAAATCGCGGCATCGGCGGCGGCCAGAATTTCCGGCATATTCCGGTTCGCAGGCATGCCAAGATCGACGAAATCATCTGCGGCGACGCCGTTGGCTTGCAGCCAGGGACCGATTTCCATCGAATTGTCGTCGGCGACAATCGGCGCGCCTTCGATGAATTCTGAAATTTCGATGGTCGGCATGATGCCCGGCCATTGATTGCCCCAAGCGAAAACCAGCAAGGCGTCCGGATGGCGGGAATGGAAATCTTTAAATGCGGCGATGACCACATCTTGGGCTTTGCGGTATTCCAATTTGCCGCCGGAAAAAATGACAAAGCGTTCGCCATAAGTCTCGGCCTTAGGTTGCGGCTTGAACAGATCGGTATCGATGCCTTGAAACACATTGGCGACATTGGTGAGGCCGAGGTTCAATAAAATATTGTGGTTCCAGGTAGAGCCGGTGACGATCAGATCATAGCCACGGGCGCGCTCGAGCCCTTCGGGGCTGAACGCGGTATTTTCAAAAAAGATCACGCCTATGTTGGTAGCGCCATTGGCGATCTGATCTGCGAGCGGCGGCAGGAAATCGCCGCGCAACGAATGAAGCACCGGAAAATCGAATTCCAGGACCCCGACTTTGCCCAACAAATCCTGCAAATGCGCCTGGCGCTCGAAGATCGACGCCAAGGCCCCTGCCCGCGCGGCGTCCAGATCCAGCTTGTGCGGCGCCAACAGCGCAACCGGGCTTCGCCCCATCGCCAACAGCTCCAACGCCAGATTGGTGCCGTAAACGCCCCAGCCCGATAGGCTTGAAAGCCGCCAGCCGATGGCGATGCTGGTGGGCGCGCCTTCTGTCATGTGCCGCCGGCGGGGATTGCGGAAATGATGACGATGGCCTGGGCCAGCGGAAAATCATCGGTGATGGTGACGTTGATATGGGCTTCCATGCCGTCCGGCGTCATCTCATCGAGCCGCGCCTTGGCGCCGCCGGTCAATTCCATCGTCGGCTGGCCGCTGGGTAAATTGACAACGCCCATGTCGCGCCAGAAAACGCCTTTTCGAAATCCGGTGCCGAGCGCCTTGGAGCAGGCTTCCTTGGCGGCGAAGCGTTTGGCGTAGGACGCGGCGCGCAATTTTCGTTTGTCGGATTTTTGACGCTCCACATCGGTAAAAATGCGCTCGATGAAACGATCGCCAAACCGTTCCAGCGTTTTTTCGACGCGGGTGATATCGATCAGATCGTTACCGATGCCGAGGATCATAATTTTAAGCCGGCTTTTCGCCGGCGACTTCGGCGCGGGCGTTATCCATCAAGGCACGCATCCGCCGGATGGCGCTGTCGAGGCCGGAAAATATAGCCTCGCCAATCAGAAA
>JABMOP010000510.1 GCA_013204125.1 Rhodospirillales bacterium
GGTTTGGGTATAGAGCGCCGCGACGCCGGGATGGTATTTGCCGGGCCGACCCGGAGCCGAGCGGGTGCCTTCCGGAAAAATAACCACCGATCTGTTACTGGATAAAATTTGCTTTGCTTGGCGGATCAAATCCCTCATCGTCGAAGCGCCGCCGGCACGCTCGATTAAAATATGATTGCATCTCCGGGTGTACCACTTCCAAAAGGGAATGCGCCCCAAATCTGATTTCATGATGTAGGCATTATCCGGATTGAGCCAAAGAAAGAATGTCGTATCCCAAGCAGATTGGTGCTTCGAAGCAAATATCACGGGCTCGCTGGGAATATTTTCGCGCCCTCGAATTTCTATGCTGGCGCCGATCAGGCGCCGGGTCATAAAATTGGTCAGATCTGCCCAGAGTGCGATGTAGCGGCGGTAATTGGCCTGGGATAACGGCAAGAACACCCAACCAAATAAGAGCGTCACGGCCGCCCAGCCGAAAAAGCCAATATTGAAAATGAGCGAGCGCCAAATCATGTGGGTGCGTTACCAGTCGCCGGTTAAATTGTCGATGGCCTGTCTTCCGACGGCGGCAATGTATTTATGATACTCGGCAAGGATTAAACTGGCAGAACCCGGCCAACGCCACCAGGCCTCGATCTTGAACCGCGGCGGTAATACAGGATGGGGGATTATGCTTATACCGGGGATGGCATGACGAAACTCAAATAGGCTACGCGGCATATGATAATTTGCGGTTACAAGACGAATGGATTTGTATTCTTCACGTTTTAGCCATGTCGCTGTTTCTCTTGCATTGCCTTCGGTGCTGTCGGCGGCATATCCAAGCACGATACAACACGAAAGGCCGGCCGGGTCTCGCTGTGAAAGTTCCAACAATTTTTGCACATCGACACCGCGGTAGACGCCAGATACAAACAGCTTTCGTCCGCGCTGGTGCGACAGCAATGTCAGCCCTTCGTCCAATCTCCCGAAACCGCCGGTCAACACCACAATCGCGTCGGTGGCTTCAGCATTAGCGGGCGCCAAGGCTGGAATTTTGGCGACGAATGCCAGAACTCCAATAAACCAAGCGCCGACAAGCACAATTAGAACGGCAACCGATCCATATAGGCGCCGTCGGCCACGGTCGAGTGGTTTTATACGGGCTTGCAATGTCTCAAACCATTCGCGCGAGCGATTTCATGACGGTTATCCGCGCTGTAGTTAAAGCAATGATCGCTGATCCAGGGACAAGTAACCCGATTCCTGTCCAACCGGCTGTGGACAGCTCAACCTTAGGAACGAGACCGATACCTGTATCACCGGCGATAAAAGATATGAGCAACAGTGTCGGCACCGCGATCGCAATACCGATGAGCGCGCCCTTAATGCCCATGAGGCTGAAACGGATAGCAAATTGCCGCGCCACGTAGGTGTCGCGGGCGCCGACAAAATGCATAATTTCGATCGTTTCCCGGTGTAGCCCTAATCCTGCGCGCGTGGTGAATATGACGGTAATAATTGTGATCAGGCAGATAAGGAGCACAACCGTGATCGCCACCAATTTGGTGGCGCGCACGGCCCTTAAAAACCCTTTTAGCCAAACACCATGATCGTCGATCGATATTCCCGGAAGCACCGACCCCAACGCTTTTCGAACATTATCAATGTGAAATCCGTCGCGCCGGGAGATAGTAACATCAATAACGCGCGGCAGCGGCAATTGCGTCTCGCCAGCGTTTTCGCCGAGCCAAGGCCGCAATAACTCGGCAATTTTTTCGCGGTCCAAGGCCTCTGCGCGTTCAACCCCGTTCATCCGGCGGAGGAGGCCGAGCGCTTCGCCAACTTTACGGTCGTCGGTCAATTGATCATCCGAGATTGGAATTTGAATGGTCAATGTATTTTCGACGCCGCGATCTATTTTTCTGGCCACATCATTGAGAATAAACAGACCGGAAACTGCAAGTGCAGCAAAGTAAACCATGAATGCCAGCAGCCACGGCAGATAGCGGGAGGTATCGTCGGCACGGAATGGAATTTCGCTGCGATGCCTGGCCATTCAAGCAATCTGCCCGTTATCGGTAGCGAGCCTGGGGCCGAGTTCAATTGAGCCGTCTATCTCGACCTCTTCTGGATTGCCGCCAACCTTTGTTATGACGCTTAATTCGCCCTCATCAAGGCGGAGCAGCGAACGCCCGGACTGGCGAACCAGCGCTTCGTTATGGGTGGCGATCACGACGGTCGTTCCAAGCTTATTTAGCTCATCGAATAGATGCAAAAGCCGTTTGGCGATTTGATCGTCCACATTTCCGGTAGGTTCGTCGGCAAATAATATTTGTGGGCGGGATATAATGGCGCGTGCGATGGCAACCCTTTGTTGCTGTCCGCCCGACA
>JABMOP010000511.1 GCA_013204125.1 Rhodospirillales bacterium
CCCATATCCACGGAAAATGCCGGCGAAGACAACTTTACCGTCATAGGGGGCGACAACCTGGGCGCCGGCGCGTGTGGCAACCGTGATTCCCTTGTGTCTTATACCTTGCCGGATCTTTTCACCAAATACATTTTTGATCTGGCCAACAACCGGGAAAATAAGCGCGCCGCGCGCCCGGGTGAATTCTCTGATCTCGAACGACGCCACCGCAGTAACCGCGCTTTTTGGAGTGAGATTCAGTGGCTGGCTTGGGCGGTTGCTAGCAACCTTTTGTTTTTTAGAGCTTTTTTTCGATTTATTTTCTCGAATAATCCGCTCAGTTTCCAATTTCCGGAACAGATCGCGGAGGGTCCCCGCTTCATCAGTCAGCGATTTTATACGCGTCGATTCAACTTGGCGCGCGGCTAATGTCTGGCGCCGCGCCGCGCCGGTTTTGGATATAATGCTTTCCAGCTGGCGGCGGCGATCACCAATTCCAACGGCGGCTGCCGATAGCTTGACGCGTCGTTTTGCAATCTCGGCACGGGTCATATTCAAGGCGATCAAATCTTCGCGAAGCCGCGCCGCTTGAGATTCGATTCGCGGTAGAGTAGCGCGCAACAGGATCGCTGTGCGAACCAAGTTGGCGGGTTCTTCCGGGTAGGCGATGACTGCTTCGGGCGGCATTCGAGACATTTTTTGAAGCGCCATTAAAAGACGCGAAGACTGTTTCTTGCGCGATGACAGCAATAAATTTTTCTCAATTTCGGCCCCATTCAATTGACCGATTTCACGTTCCAACTCGGTCATTTCAATTTCGAGACCCTGAATTTCGCCGGCTAACGTCACCTTCTGGTGATTCACGCGCCCCAGACGGCGGCGTAACACATCGGCTTTCTCATCCAGCTGCTTGGACTTTTTGCGGCCCTCCTGAATTTCTTTTTCCACGTCTTGAAGCCTGCGGCCCACTTCGGTGGGCCTCTTCTCGACCGCGCCGGCGGCGAGAGGTCCCATCAAGGCGGCTGCGAAGCCGAAGCCTAAAACTAGGGGCTGCCAGTTTCTATGTCGGCGCATGCTCTGATGCACTTTCTTTGGCGTTGTTTGGGCTCTGGCGTAGGGATCGTCCACTCATTTCAACCGGCTGGATCAATCCCATGATCTGTAAAATGGTCGGTGCAATATCGGCAAGGATACCGTTTCTGATTTCGCCGTAACCTGCCGGTGGGTGAATTAGGAGGACAGGCACCGGTGAGACGGTGTGCGCCGTATACGGCCCATTACTATCTGGGTCGATCATTTGCTCGACATTGCCGTGATCGGCCGTGAGCAGCATGGTGCCGCCAACATTTTGAAGAGCGTCTTCCAATCGGCCAAGGCATATATCCACCGCCTCGGTGGCTTTGACCGCTGCATCGAAATCACCCGTATGACCGACCATATCACCATTGGCATAGTTCACGACAATCAAGTCGAAGCGTTCTGCTTCGATGGCGTTCACCAATTTATCGGTGACCTCAAAGGCCGACATTTCGGGTTTCAGATCGTAGGTCGCGACTTTCGGCGAGGGCACCAAAATCCGCTCCTCGCCCGGATACACCTGTTCTTCGCCGCCGTTCAGAAAAAAGGTGACGTGGGCGTATTTTTCCGTTTCGGCAATACGCAACTGCGTTAAACCCGCATCGGAGACGACCTGGCCCAAAATATTATTGAGCCTTTGCTGCGGGAACATTGCGGCCATGAAGTTGTTCAATTCTTTTGAATACTCCGTCATGCCAAGGCGGCCAGAAAGCTGGATTTGGCGGGGCCGGGTAAATCCGGAAAAATCAGGATCAACCAGCGCCGCCAAAATTTCGCGCGCCCGATCACTGCGAAAATTAAACATCAATAGGGCATCGCCGTCTTTCATTCCCGGGTAATCGCCGATCACCACGGGTTCAACAAATTCATCTGTGACACCCCTTGCGTAGCTTTGCTTGATGGCAATTGCGGCGCTTGCGACGCTCGGCGCGTGGCCTTCGGCAATCGCGCTATAAGCTCGCGCAACCCTGTCCCAGTTGTGGTCCCGGTCCATAGCGTAATAGCGCCCGCTGACGCTTGCCGTCTGGAACCCTGCATAATTGGCCGTTGCGGATTCTATATCCTCCATAAACCGAAGCGCACTCGGCGGCGAAATATCACGGCCATCGAGAAACGCGTGGAAGCGAACCTCAATTCCTTTCCTGTCCAATATGCCAGCTAGGGCGATCAAATGCGCCTGGTGAGAATGGACGCCGCCCGGCGAGGCTAGCCCGAGTATATGGCAAACGCCGCCGCTTGTTATTAAGCCTTCGATCAATTGGGTTAACGCCGCGTTCTGGCCAATTGATCCGTCTTCGATGGCGGCGTCAATCACAGGCAAACTTTGGGTGACAACCCGGCCGGCGCCGATGTTCATATGGCCGACTTCGGAATTGCCCATCTGGCCTTCGGGCAATCCTACATCTTTCGACGAAGCCTCTAGTGCGGCTTTCGGATAGGATGTGCACATGCGGTCCCAATTAGGCGTCCGACCGTTGTGAATGGCGTTGTCGTCGCCGCCTTCGCGGTCTCCCCAGCCATCCAGGATACACAAGACGACGGGCTTGGGAATTTTGCCGGGCGGCATGAAATTTTCTGTCATTGCTGTATCCGTGAGCTAGCGGTGATAAGGATGGTTCGTCATAATGCATTGCGCCCGGTAAAGCTGCTCGGCAAGCATGACGCGGGCAAACATATGTGGCCATGTCATTGGGCCGAGGGAAAGTTTGAATTCGGCCTTGGCCAGGACGTCGCCCGTCAATCCGTCGGCGCCGCCAATAACAAATGCGATGTGCGAGCGGCCCTCGTTCATCCATCCATCCAGCCGCGCGGCAAAATCTTTGCTCGAAAGCGCTTGGCCACCGCTGTCGAGGGCGATCGGAAACGCATCGCTCGGCACGGCCCCTAAAAGAAGCTCTCCTTCGCGGGCCTTCAATTGGGCGGCGGGAAGCTTCTTGCGTTCTTCCACTTCCAAGAGTTTCACGGTCCAATTCAACCGTCGTTGGAATTCCTCCCATTGTTCGGTGATCGGGCCGGACTTCATTCGGCCCACCGCTGCGACAGTGAATTGCATAGATAATTCCCGTTTCGTCCAAAATGTCGTCTACCGGCCTGCCGGTTGCACCGCTCGTTCAGGGCTCGGTGTCGGGCTATTCCAAATTTTTTCCAACTCATAAAATTGGCGTATTTCGGATTTGAAGAGATGAACGATAACGTCGCCGCCGTCTATGAGAACCCAATCACACAAGCCCATCCCTTCGACAGGAACGGAAACAAGACCGATGCTTTTCAGATTTTCCCGGATATGTTCGGCCATAGTGGCGACATGGCGCTGCGAGGTGCCCGTTGCAATGACCATGTAATCGGCAAACTCAGTTTTGCCGGCCAGATCAATGACATTGACGTCTTGGGCCTTGTCGTCATCAAGTGACGCAGTAATTGCGCCAAGTAATGCTTCTGGCGCCGGTGCCGGCGATTTATACTTAACGATGGGATACGACTCCTTTTCAAACAATTGGCGAGTCACCCGGCAAAATTACTGAAACCCAATGAGCTTGGCCGGGTCAAACGATTTTAGCCTAAATTCATAATCTATGTCTGCGAATTTTAGTGGCTGAGGTTGTA
Organism: Rhodospirillales bacterium; assembly: GCA_013204125.1. GTDB lineage: Bacteria > Pseudomonadota > Alphaproteobacteria > Rhodospirillales > UBA2165 > JABMOP01. The sequence continues at coordinate 3,661 of JABMOP010000511.1, forward strand.
TCTAGGCTGATTGCCATAAAAATCCAAGCCGGAGCCCTTTTCCAGGCGAGTCTTCGCGCCAATCGTTCGCGCAGGCGATGACGGGCAAAGCGCTTGGCGGCTCGGCTCATAAGCGCCCGCGAGGAAAAGGAAGGGCGGGCAAATACGGCGATCGGAATACGGCGGAATATTTGCCGCCATTCGCGCCATTTATGAAACTCGATCAAAATGTCGGCGCCGATCAGAAATACAAACTTGTGTTCGGGGTGCGCTTTAGCGAGCGCATCAAGCGTATCGACGGTATAAGTTGTGCCGGCATTAAGTTCGAAATCGGAAACCTTTATACGTGGGTCGGCGGCGTGGGTTTGGGCCGATGCGCAACGCTCGTCAAACGGCGCCATATCTGTGGCCGATTTTAATGGATTTTGCGGGGAAACGAGCCACCACACCTCGTCCAAATCCAAACGTTCTAAGGCTGCTAGGCTGATATGCAAATGCCCGCGGTGGGCCGGATTAAACGATCCGCCGAGCAACCCTATGGCCAAGCCTTTGGGAGGGGTGTCACTCACCCTTAGGGCCGCGTCTGGCCGGTTCCGCGCACGATGTATTTGAACGTCGTCAATTGTTCGACCCCGACCGGGCCGCGCGCATGAAGCTTACCGGTTGAGATGCCGATTTCCGCGCCCATGCCAAACTCGCCGCCATCGGCGAACTGGGTGGACGCATTGTGAAGAGCAATGGCGCTATTCACCCGGCTCAAGAACGTTTCAGCCGCCGTCTCATCATCGGTCACAATTGCGTCGGTGTGTTCGGTGCCGTGGGTATTGATATGGTGGATGGCGTCTTCCACCCCATCGACCTGTTTCACGGCTATAATCTTGTCCAAATATTCGGTATCCCAATCTTCGTCGGTTGCGGCTTCGACGCGGGCATCAAGTTTGCATGTCGCTTCGTCGCCGCGCATTTCGCAGCCGGCCTCGGCGAGCGCGTCCAAAATGCCGGGCAGGTGGCTTGTCGCCGCCGCCTTGTCGATCAGCAATGTTTCTGTGGCGCCACAAATCCCGGTGCGCCGCATTTTGGCGTTCACAACGATATCACGCGCCATCACCGGGTCTGAATTGGCATTGACGTAGGTGTGGCAGATACCTTCCAAATGAGCGAACACGGGAACCTTGGCTTCCGATTGCACCCGCGCGACCAGGGATTTCCCGCCACGCGGCACAATCACATCAATGATCCCGGTCATGGTCAGCATTTCGCCGACAGCCTGACGGTCGGTGGTTGGTACCATCTGGATAGCGCCGGCCGGCAAATTTGCCTGTTTCAAGCCTTCTTGCATGCACGCCAATATTGTCGAGGACGAATTGAAGCTTTCGGAGCCGCCGCGCAATATGGAGGCGTTGCCGGCTTTGAGGCATAGCCCACCAGCATCGGCGGTTACGTTCGGCCGCGATTCGTAAATAACGCCAATGACGCCCAAGGGAACCCGCACGCGGGAAATATCCAGCCCATTGGGGCGTTGCCAATTGTCCATGATGGCGCCCACCGGATCAGGCAATTTGGCAATTTGATCGAGCCCGGCAGCCATAGCTTCGATGCGTCCCTCGTCGAGCGCCAATCGGTCGAGCATGGCGTCGTTCAGTCCCTTATCTCTGCCCGCCTGCATATCGATCTCATTGGCGGCAATTAATTCGGCTTTGCGTGCACGCAAAGCCTTGGCGGCTTCGGTGAGGGCGCGGTTTTTGGCATCCGTTGGCGCCGTCGCCAAGGCTTCGGCAGCCTTCTTGGCTGTGCGGCCGATTTCGGCCATCAACTCCCGGACGTCATCAGTTTGGCTATTTAATGTGCTGTTCATTCTAGAGAATCACCAAATCGTCACGATGAATCATTTCATCACGGCCACGGTAGCCGAGAAGCGCTTGGATTTCATCCGTTTTGTGCCCCATGATAAGGCTGGCGTCGTCGGCTGAATAGGCCGCCAACCCGCGTGCCAATTCACGCCCATCGGAGGTTTTGACTGCAACCGCGTCGCCGCGCTCGAAGGATCCTTCGATGGCGGTAATGCCTGCCGGTAAGAGACTGCGCCCTTTTTCCAAAGCGGCAACCGCGCCGTCATCGACAATGACGGCGCCGATCACTTGCAAGGTGCCCGCGATCCAGCGCTTGCGCTCCGTTTGCGGCGTCGCTTGCGGCACGAACCATGTTCCGCTGCCGGTCTTTTCGATGGCGCTCAAGGGCGCATTGATACGCCCGTCGGCAATGACCGTATGACATCCGGCGCCCATACACGATTTGGCCGCAGCCAATTTGGTAATCATGCCGCCGGACGCATCATCGGATGCCGAAGCCCCGGCCATGGCGTCAATCTCGGGTGTGATTTCCGAAATCTCCGGTATCAGGATTGCGTTGGGATCGACCGACGGATCGGCGCTGTAAAACCCATCAATGTCGGACAATAGGACTAAAAGATCGGCGCTGACCATGGCCGCAACCCGCGCCGCTAGCCGGTCGTTGTCGCCGAACCGGATTTCATCGGTGGCAACCGTATCGTTTTCGTTTATCAGCGGTATGGCGCCAACGCTCAACAAGGTCATCAGCGTCGAACGCGCATTCAAATAGCGCCTGCGGTCTTCGGTGTCGCCGAGGGTCAGCAGAATTTGCGCAACATTTAGATCATGTGCGCCCAATTGTTGCTGATAGGCATGTGCCAAACGCACCATGCCTGCTGCCGCGGACGCCTGCTTTTCTTCCAGTTTCAAAATTCCCGGATCGAACCCAAGATAACGCCGCCCAAGTGCGATCGCGCCGGAAGATACAATAATGACGTCTTGGCCGCGCTTGCTGAGCCGCGCAATGTCCGCTGCCAGCGAAGACAGCCAACTGGCGTGCAGTGCTCCGTTCTGATCGACCAGCAACGCGGATCCGATTTTCACCACCACGCGCCCGGCGCGGGCAATATCACGATAATTTTTATCGCTGCTCATCGGGCATGGGCCTCGGCACCCAAATCTTGTTCACCAGTTTTGGCGGCCCGGTTTTTGGCAACGATTTCGGCGGCGCGCTGCAACAACCGGTCAAGGCCGATATTGGCGACGCCGGATATCACCGCAATTTGGGTCACATCGATGCCGGCGGCTTTCGCAAGGCCGGTCCTCTTATCTTCGATCAGTTCATCATTGAGAGCGTCGCATTTATTCAGCACGACGATTTCCAGCTTGGTATTAAGCTCGTCGCTATAGGCTGCTATTTCCCGGCGCACGGTCAAATAATCCGCACCCGGGTCATCGGACGTGCCGTCCACCAGATGCAGCAACACGCCGCATCGTTCCACATGGCCCAAGAACCGGTCGCCAAGTCCGGCGCCTTCATGGGCGCCTTCGATCAAGCCGGGGATATCGGCAAGAATGATTTCTTCGCCGTTCACATAGCCGACGCCCAAATTCGGGTGCAGCGTGGTGAACGGGTAGTCGCCGATTTTAGGGCGCGCCCGCGTAACAGCGGCCAAAAGCGTCGATTTGCCGGCATTGGGAAGTCCGATCAAGCCGACATCTGCAATCAGCTTTAGACGCAGCCACAACCATAACTCTTCGCCTTTAAATCCCTCCTGCGCATGCCGGGGCGCCTGATTGGTCGATGATTTATAGTGCGCGTTGCCGAACCCGCCGTCGCCGCCCCGGGCAAGCACAATGGTTTCGCCCTCGGTGGTCAAATCGGCAACAAGGTGTTCGCGGTTTTCATCGAAAATCTGCGTGCCGACGGGTAGCAGAAGCGTTACGTCTTTGCCGTTTTTGCCCGAGCGCATAGTGCCCATGCCGCCGTGGCCGCGTTCGGCCTTAAAATGCTGCTGATAGCGAAAATCGATCAAAGTGTTTAAATTGGCCACACATTGGATAATGACGTCGCCGCCACGCCCGCCATCGCCGCCATTGGGTCCGCCATATTCCACATATTTCTCGCGGCGAAAACCGACGCAGCCATTGCCGCCATCGCCCGATTTGACGAATATTTTTTGTTGATCCAGAAACTTCATGGGATTGAGCCTACCGGCACATTTCCTAACACCTAGTTAGCATTTGTTCGCGCTTATCAAAAGGGTTCTATTAAAAAAGGGGAACGCCACCGGCCATTCCCCTCTCATTCCGGGCCTCTAAAATGCCCTGGGATTGACCGCGCCGTTTAACTGGCGGCCGGTTCCACATTAACGACCGTGCGCCCGCCGCCTACTTTGCCGAACTTCACCCTGCCTTCGACCTTGGAAAACAAAGTATGGTCGCGGCCCATTCCAACATTGCTGCCGGGATGGTATTTCGTGCCGCGCTGACGGACGATTATAACGCCCGGGATGACAATTTCGCCGCCGAATTTCTTAACGCCGAGGCGCCGGCCTGCCGTATCGCGACCGTTGCGTGACGATCCACCTGCTTTTTTATGGGCCATGATGGTTTCTCCTTAATCTTTCTTCTTTGAAGGCGCCTTTGCCTTGGCCGGTGCCTTGGCTTTTGCCGTTGCTTTCGGCTTTGCCGCAGATTTTGCTTTGGCGGGTGCTTTATCTTTTGCCGGTGCCTTGGCTTTTACGTCGGGCTTGTCGTCGGCATCTTTGGGTTCCGCTTTTGCGGTGGCCTTGGCTGCCGGTTTTACAGCGCCCTTGCCGTTGATGTCGAGGACGCGGAGCACTGTCTGATCCTGGCGGTGTCCCCGGGTGCGCTTATAATCTTTGCGCCGCTTCTTTTTGAAGACGATCACTTTGTCGGCGCGGCCCTGGTCGAGGACTTCGCAATTAACTGCGCTGCCGCCCAGCATTGGCGTTCCAATTTCGGGTTTTTTACCATCCTCGCCGACCATAAGAACGTCTTCGAGCTTTACTTTGGCGCCGGTTTGCCCAAGAATTTTTTCGACAATTAAAACGTCGCCGGGTGAAACGCGATACTGCTTACCGCCGGTCTTTACGACTGCGTACATCTTAGCTGACTTTCAATCAAAATAAGCGGCCCGCGAAATTATTCGCAATCCCCGCTAGAAGGCGCGGAAATTAGCGCCCGCCACCCGGCCTGTCAACGTTAAAAACGTCGAAAATGAGCCTTAATTTATATAAACGATCTTCATCGGACCGCCGGAATTTCGACTTTCATCTCCACGCGCCGGTTATTGGCCCTGCCTTCTGCCGTATCGTTGGAGGCGCGCGGACGCGTATCGGCGTAGCCGACGGCGGAAACGCGCGTTGGCGCTAATCCCCGATGGCGCAGCAATCTGTGCACCACGGTAACGGCGCGCGCTGCCGATAATTCCCAATTAGAGCGAAAGCGGGCGGTGGAAATTGGCTGGTTATCGGTATGCCCTGAGACGGATATATTGCCACTGGTCCTGGCTAAGATATCGGAAACCCGATCGATGGCGCTAACAATGCCGGCGGACAGCTCGGCGCTGCCAAGGGCAAAAGTCGTTTTGGCCGGGAAGCGTAAAATAAGATACGTATCCTTGACCTCCATCTCGACAGTGCTGCTGGCCAATTCTTGTTTGAGCGATGTATCGACCAAGCTGGTGAGCCGATTGCGCTGCTGCACCTGCAGATATGTTGCGTTGGCTGCCGGCGGCGGCGGCTCTTTCGGCGCCTCAGCCTCTTTGGGTTTTGGTTTGTTCGCGCTTGATGATTTTTCCTTTAACCGGGTAAAGGTCGGCGGCGGCTGGTTAAATGCTTCAGCCATCGGTCCGGCATTGCGGCGAAAGCTATCGCTGTCCACTTCGGAAAAAGAATTAATCATCACGAACAAAGCGAACAGAAGCGTCATCAGATCGGCAAAAGTCATCAGCCACATCGGGGCGCCGCGGTTGCGTTTCGACTTTCTGGCGCTAAATGCGTCGGCTTCGGTGATTACCGCCATTTTAGGCGGTGTTCTTCAATGGGTTCTGTTTGGCGCGGGTGCCGGTTTCTTTCGAACCGCCGCCGCCGGTATAATTTCCGTCTGCGCCAACCGCGAGGCGTTGTTTTTCGGGCAAGTAGGGTTCAAGAATTTCGCGCATGGCGGTTGGGTTTTGCAGTTGTTGAATTTGAAATACGCATTCAACAATCAGGGACCGCAGCGTTTTTTCTCTGATAGATTTGTCTTCCAGCTTGTCGGCGATCGGCAGAGCAATCAGATTTGCCATTAGAACGCCGTAAAGGGTGGTCAGCAAAGCGACCGCCATGGCTGGGCCGATTGACGTAGGATCGCTCATATTGCTGAGCATCTGAACCAGTCCGACAAGGGTTCCGAACATACCGAAAGCAGGTGCGGCGTCGCCAATTGCGTGAAAAACCTTGGCGCCGACTTCTTCGCGCTGAATCGAATGCGCCATTTCCTGGGTAAGAACCTTACGGATGTAATCGAGATCGCGGCCATCGGCGCATAATTGGATGCCTTTTTTGAAAAAGGGATTACGAATTTTCTCTTTTTCCAGGCTGATGAGACCGGATTTGCGCGCTTTTTTAGCCAGGTTGATGGCCAAACGAATGTAATCGCGGGGTTGATCGGCATCGTTCATGAAGGCGGCCTTCATGCCGATCGGCATGGATACGAAAAATCCAGACAGCGGAAATTTAATCATGGTCGCGGCGAATGTGCCGCCGACAACGATCAAAAATCCCGGTAAATTCAGGAAAATTGAGAAATCTGATCCCGTGGCGATGGCAAGCGACACCACAGTGACACCCACGACTAGCCCGGCTAGAGTAGCAAAATCCACTTCAACTCCTCCTCCTCCCGTAAAATACGGGAATACACTAAATCCATACCGACGCGATTAGTTTAGGCGCAGAACGCCCAGGGTCAAAGCTTTCCCTGAGGAAACGCCAGGGAATGCCGAAACAACATATGGGTAATAAGCTGGCGAAATCCAGCCTTTCATGCGGTGATGGCCGTCACAGCGTTCCCTCAATTAAGGCCTCGACAGGGCGACATAAGGGCGCTAATTAGCGTTTATCGCTCGCCAATAACTGTGAAATCCCAATGAAATTCTTGAATACAGCCGTTTATATCGCCCTCATTGTCCTGGTAAATTGGGCCTTTACCGTCGTGCCGCTGGTGGAATTGCCGGGCGGCACCATGTGGCCGCCGGTGGCGCTTGTTGTCGGCTTTGTGTTTGTTGCCCGCGATTTTGCACAGCGGGAAATTGGACATTACGTTCTTGGCGCCATGCTTGTCGGTGTCGGCATCAGCTATTTTATGGCCGGGCCGGGGATTGCGACCGCCAGCGCCGCCGCATTTTTGATTAGCGAACTGGCCGATTGGGCAGTCTATTCCTTCACTCGCCGGCCACTATCGACACGCATTTTATATTCCAGCATCCTCGGCACGCCTATCGATTCTGTGGTGTTCCTCGGCATGGTTGGGATTTTGTCGGTTGCGGGCGCCGCCGCGATGACGGCCAGCAAGTTGATCGGTGCGCTCATCGTCTGGTGGCTGATCCGCCGGCGCGAAGAGACGGTGACGGTTTAATATTCGCGGGATTATCCGAAAGCGTTATTGAGCCGCGTCATGTGTTCACCCGAAAGCTGTATATCGGCGGCGCCGACATTTTCTTCCAAATGATGCGGCCGGCGTGATCCGGGAATCGGGATCACGTCGTATGCGCCGCACATGGTCCAGGCCAGCGATATTTGCGCCGGTGTGGCGCCCAATTCAGCCGCTATATCGGCTACCGTTTCCGCCATCGACAGGTTCTCACCGATATTTTCATCGTGGAAGCGTGGCATGCCGCGCCGGTAGTTATCGCCTTCGGGTAGATCGTTGACGTTCTTCACCTCACCACCCAATAGCGCAAAACTCAACGGGCCAAAGGCCACGAAGGTAATGCCGAGTTCCTTACAGGTTGGCAAAATTTCTGCTTCCTGGGTGCGGTCGAACAATGAATATTCCATTTGCACCGCCGCCAAGGGATGGACTGCGTGGGCGCGCCTGATCTGATCGGCGGTCGCGTTGGATATTGCCAGCGCGCCGACTTTACCTGCGGTCACCAGTTCGACCATGGCGCCCCAGGTTTCTTCTATCTCGACATCCGGATCTACGCGGTGCTGGTAATAAAGATCGATGTGGTCCGTGTTCAGCCGTTTCAAGCTGGCATCGCAGGCGATGCGTACATATTCCGGTGTGCCTTTGAATTCTATGGGGCCGTCCGGGCTGCGCACCATTCCAAATTTGGACGCAATCACCATTTCATCATGGCGGTCTTTCATGACCTGGCCGATAAAAATTTCGCCCTTACCGAAGCCATACATATCGGCGCTGTCGAAATGATTGATACCTAAATCCAACGCCCGGTTGGCGGCCGCCGCCGCGTCCGTGTCGCCCACTTCCAAGAGCCGGTTGCAGCCAAGCCCCAACGGCGCGACCATTAACTCCGAATTTCCCAGCTTCTTTAATTTCATAATTATTTTCCCCGATGGATATGTTCCCAAGTTCGAATTCACTTTCACTGGGCCAGGCCGTTTCGTCAAGAACGCGGTACGCAACAAAAAGGGCGCCCCGGCGGTCCTTGCCGGTTGGCGCCCTCATATTCAAAGGAGGTGCTGGGTTATTTTTTTGGGTCGAAAACAAACACCATATCGCCGCCGGGCGCTCCTTTGTGGCAAGCAATACAGCCGGCATCCATGCCCTTGGCAACGCGGCCTACTAGATTGGCGCCCTTTGGATCTTTGTCGATCGAGCCGTCGGCCTTGTATTTGGCCCAGAACCAATCTTGATTGTCCGGATCATATCCCTTTTCACGCTTGAACATGACGGTGATGGCGGCCAGGTGCTTGGAGCGATTGGCTTCTACAGCGTCAATTTTGACGCCCTTGGGGCCGTAGTTACGCTTGACCACGACCCACCCGGTGCGCCCGGAGACTTCCAATTGCCCGTCAAGGGATTCGAGAACAAACCCATGCGGTTCGGTCCCGAGGTAAGGTTTGGAACGTATCTGTTCCTTGCCGACCCAGTTGGCGTTTTCCAATGCGGTCCATAAAGTCTTGGCGAACGCGATACTACCCGGTCCGCCGAAGGGCGGCTCGGCTGCTTGACCGGGGGTTGACCCAAGCATTAAAGCGAGGGACAGGACACCCATCGCCCGGTTAAATAATTTTATAAAAGTCAATTTTTGATCTCCCAATTTCAGTTGCTTGTGGGTTCGGCTCGTCTTCAAACGAATTCATCCATAAATGCTGAAATTAGATTGGCGAAATCACAAATGTTCACATGGCTGTGTAAAATGCGTGATCAACCGCGCCGGCGCTCCGGCGAAATAATTGAACAGGCTCCAAGGACCCTCTATAAAGAAAGCTCAATAAAAAATGGGGCGGCGAAATGAACGACAAAGCCAACACAGCGAAGCACGACCACGACCATAGCCACGGCAGCGCCGCGCATGCTCTCTTGCCGTCGGATCCGGCGCTTCGGGTAAAAGCCATCGAAACATTGTTGGTCGATAAAGGCCTTGTCGATCCCGCCGCATTGGACGCGCTGATCGATGTGTATCGGAATAAGATCGGCCCCAAATTCGGCGCCCAGATGGTCGCCAGGTCTTGGGTTGATCCCGAATTCAAACAATGGCTATTGGAAGATGCAACGAAGGCGGTCGCGAGTATGGGATTTTCCGGCATGCAGGGCGAAAACCTTGTCGCCGTCGAAAACACCGACGATCTCCACAATATGGTCGTTTGCACCTTGTGTTCCTGTTATCCGTGGCCGGTCCTCGGGCTGCCGCCGACCTGGTATAAATCGGACGCCTACCGCGCCCGCGTCGTCGTTGAACCACGCAGTGTGTTGAGCGAATTCGGCGTCGAGCTGCCCGATGATATCGAAATCCGTGTTTGGGATTCGACCGCCGAAATTCGCTATCTGGTCATTCCACAAAGGCCCGAGGGGACGGACGATATGTCCGAAGCGGAATTGGCTGAATTGGTGAGCCGGAATTCCATGATCGGAACAGACGTTTTGAAATCACCCGGCTCGGCGTAGGAGAAACATAATGAACTCCATCCACGATATGGGCGGCATGCATGGCTTCGGCCCAATCCCCATTGAAGAGGACGAGCCCGTTTTCCACGCCGAATGGGAAGCCAAATCTTTCGCCCTCAGGCGGGCCATGGGGGCATGGCAGAAATGGACAATCGATGGCGGCCGGCATGCTGTAGAGCGCTTAGCGCCGGCGGAATATCTCGGCCTTTCGTATTACGAACGATGGATCACGTCGCTCGCCGATTTGATACTCGAAACCGGCATGCTCAGCCCAGAAGAAATGAAAAGCGGCAAACTGTCGCCCGGCACCGAGAAACAAACACCGGCTTTGAACCCCGAAATGGTGTTGGCTACGCTTGGCCGGGGAAATTCGGCTGCCCGCGAAATCGATGCTGCGCCGAAATTTGCCGTCGGCGATAGGGTCGTCACCAACACCAACAGCCCCAAAGGCCACACGCGCCTCCCGCGTTTTGCGCGCGGAAGGGTAGGCGAAATTTTCATCCATCACGGCGCCTTTGTTTTCCCCGACACCGCCGCTCATTCCGGAGGCGAAAATCCGCAGCATCTTTATGCCGTTAAATTCACGGCGCGTGATTTGTGGGGCGATCAAGGCGGGGCCAAGGATACGGTGATGCTCGATCTTATGGAAAGCTACCTCGCAAATGCCTGAGAACGCGCCGCCGATTCCGCTGCCGGAAGGCGTTGATGGGGAGGGGCCTGTTTTCACCGAACCTTGGCACGCCCAAGTATTTGCGATCACCGTCAAGCTGTCGGAAGCGGGGCATTTTACCTGGACCGAATGGACCGAACATTTTGGCGCCACCCAAAAACAAGCTGCGGCGGGCGGCGCGCCTAGCGACGGTTCCGCCTATTACGATGCTTGGCTGGCGGCGTTGGAAAGTCTGTTGTCGATAAAAGGATTGGCCGACCAAGGCGGGCTTCAAAATCTTAAAGAAGCTTGGACCGATGCGTTTCTTAGCACCCCCCACGGCGAGCCGGTCAAATTGGACGCGGCGGGCAAAATCAAACCTGCATAATCGGGAGGAGACCCATATGAAAATGGCGGTAGTGGTCGGTAATCCAAAGCCGAAATCAACGACCTATGAAGCAAGTCTTCTGGCGGCGCAAAAACTGACCGGGGCCGCGCCGGATGTCATTTTGGATGTGGCCGAATTGGGTGCTGGGCTTTTGGAATGGGGCAATAAAGACGTGGAAGCTGCGGTGGCTTCCGTTTGCGCCTGCGACGCGGCAATTATCGCCAGCCCGACCTATAAGGCCACCTATACGGGATTGTTGAAATTATTTCTGGATCAGATCCCGCCGGATGGTCTGGCTGGTGTCGTCGCCTTGCCCTTGATGCTCGGCGCCGGCCCGGCCCACGCCTTGGCGCCGGATTTGACGCTAAAACCTGTACTGGTCGAACTTGGCGCCACCTGCCCGGCGCGCGGGCTTTACCTTATCGATAAGACCTATACCGAAGACGCGGATTTGGACGCCTGGGTTGCCCGCACCAAGCCGATGCTGGACGCGTTGACCTAACCCCTTGCCGCCCTCAACGCCCGCCACACTTTGTCCGCCGTTGCCGGCATTTCGACCACTTCTGCGCCGGCGCTGGTTAGCGCGTTGTTGATGGCGTTCATGATCGACGGCAAGGCGCCGACCGTGCCCGCTTCGCCGACGCCTTTTACCCCCAAGGGATTGCGCTTGGTCGGGACGGGGTTCGACGCCAATTCGAACGCGCAGAAATCATCGGCCCTTGGCATCACGTAATCCATGAACGAGCCCGAAAGCAACTGCCCATTTTCCGGATCGTAATGGATGTCTTCGAACAATATCTGTCCGGCGCCCTGAGCGATGCCGCCGTGGATTTGCCCATCGAATAACAATGGATTGAGGATGGTGCCGGCATCGTCCACCGCGATATAGCGAGTGATCTCAACCTTGCCGGTATCTGCGTCGATTTCCACTTCCACATAATGGGCGCCGTTGGGAAAGGTTGGGCCTTCGCCCATGCCGAATTCCCCATGTTCATAGAAACCGGGTTCGATATCGGCGGGCAATTTGGGCCGCTGAAACGCGGTCTTGGCGACATCGGTGATGTCCAATGATTTATCGGTGCCGGAAACCGTGAATTTGCCATCGGCGAAATCAATATCGCTTTCGGCGGTTTCCATCATATGGGCGGCGATGCGTTTGCCTTTTGCGATGATCTTGTCGGCGGCGATGGAAACGGCGGAACCGGCAAACACTGCGCAGCGGGCATTAAAGGTGCCGACGCCGGTGGTCACTACATCACTGTCGCCCATCTTGTAGCGGATGGTATCGCTATCGACCCCCAATTTACCGGCAAGCAATTGCTTGAAGGTGGTTTCATGGCCTTGGCCGTGATCCATGGCGCCGCAGAGAAGCGTAATGCCGCCTTCGGTATCGAAGCGCACTTCTACATGTTCGAAATTAACGGTGGCGACGCCGGAGACGGTGTTGGAAAAGCCGGCGCCCAAAATCTTGCCGCGGCTTGCAGCTTCAATCCGGCGTTCGGCGACGCTATCGTAGCCGCCGGTTTCCAGGCATTGTTCAAAATTGCGCATGAAATCGCCGCAGTCATAGGCAAAACCGAAGCCCGTGCGGAACGGCATTTCGTCTGCGGTGATGGTGTTGATGCGGCGCAACTCGGCCGCGTCCACACCAAGGCTCCGCGCCGCGAAATCAACCAGCACTTCGATCACGTGGCAGGGTTCGGGCTTGGCGCCGCCCCGATATTGAGCGTTGGTCATGATATTGGTGAGCGCGCCGACGACGCGGGCATGGATGGCCGGAGTGCGGTAAACACCGGCAAGCCCGCCCAATCCCGATACGACCGAGCCGATATTGCGGTCCGACGTGAA
>JABMOP010000512.1 GCA_013204125.1 Rhodospirillales bacterium
CTCCTGATGAGCTTAGATTCCGCCGAAACGCAGAAACTTCGCATTCGGCGCGAAGCGCAGGGCAAGATTGTTGATCCGATTGAAGCCACAGGCATGTCGCCGGAAGAAATTCTGGCTCATTTTTATGGCACGGTAACCTATAGCCGGGCTAAAAAAGGTTGGCAGATCCCGATCGACAATGAAGCATTGCGGGGTATGAAGCTGGCGCATGACTTAGTTAACGCCAAATCGGGCCGTGTTGTACACGAATCGGGCACCAAAATGACACCGCGCATGTTGGTCGATTTGGAAACAAAGAAAATCACAGAACACATCGTTCCGCCGGAAGAAATCATCGGCCGGTATGCTGCGCTGGATGTCATCAACGGAAAAACCGGGCTTGTCTATTTAGAAGCCGGCGATGAAATCACCCAAGAAATTTTGGAACAGTTGGAAGCTGAAAAAGTGGATGCGATCGAAGTTCTGGCGATCGATCACGTTAATGTCGGTCCCTACATTCGGAACACCCTCGCGGCGGACAAGAATTCAAACCGCGAAGAGGCGTTGATCGATATTTACCGTGTGATGCGCCCAGGTGAGCCGCCGATCCTTGATACGGCGGACGCCTTGTTTAAAGGCTTGTTCTTCGATTCTGACCGTTATGATTTATCCTCAGTCGGTCGCGTTAAGATGAATTCGCGTCTCGAATTCGAAACCGAAGACACGCTGCGTACGCTGCGCAAAGAAGACATTCTGGAGGTCGTCAAAATCCTTGTTGGATTGAAGGATGGCCGCGGCGATATCGACGATATCGATCATCTCGGCAATCGGCGCGTCCGCTCGGTCGGCGAATTGATGGAAAATCAGTATCGCGTCGGCTTATTGCGTATGGAACGCGCCATCCGCGAGCGCATGGGTTCGGTCGATATCGACACGGTCATGCCGCATGATCTGATTAACGCCAAGCCGGCGGTGGCCGCGGTGCGTGAGTTTTTCGGCTCATCTCAATTAAGCCAGTTTATGGACCAAACCAATCCCCTGTCTGAAATCACACATAAGCGACGTCTCTCGGCATTGGGGCCGGGTGGTCTGACGCGTGAACGGGCTGGCTTTGAAGTGCGCGATGTGCATCCGACCCATTACGGCCGCATCTGCCCGATTGAGACTCCAGAAGGACCGAACATCGGTCTGATCAACTCTCTGGCGACCTACGCGCGGGTCAACAAATACGGATTTATCGAAAGCCCTTACCGCAAAATAACGGGCGGTAAGGTAACAGACGAAGTGATTTATTTGTCCGCAATGGATGAAAGCAAATACACCATTGCCCAGGCCAATGCAGAACTGGATAAGTCCGGTCAGTTCGTTCACGAATTGGTCAGTTGCCGTAAAGCCGGCGATTTCGTCATGGCCATTCGCGAAGACATCGATATGATCGACGTGTCGCCCAAGCAATTGGTTTCGGTTGCTGCGGCCTTGATTCCGTTCCTTGAAAATGATGATGCCAACCGGGCCTTGATGGGGTCCAACATGCAACGCCAAGCGGTTCCATTGATCCGCTCCGAAGCACCGCTGGTCGGTACTGGTATGGAAGAAATCGTTGCCCGCGATTCCGGCGCGACGATTATTGCAAAACGGGGCGGCATCGTTGACCAAATTGACGGCACGCGCATCGTTATTCATGCGGATGAAGACGCAAGCGATGAACAGCGCCCCGGCGTTGATATCTATACCCTACAGAAGTTTCAACGTTCGAACCAAAACACCTGCATTAACCAGCGCCCGCTGGTGAAGGTGGGTGATCGTGTCGTCCCTGGCGACGTTATTGCGGACGGCCCGTCCACCAATCTTGGTGAATTGGCGCTTGGTCGCAATGTGCTGGCGGCGTTCATGCCCTGGAATGGATATAACTTCGAAGATTCCATTTTGATATCCGAACGCATCGTGCGCGAAGATGTGTTCACGTCGATCCATATTGAAGAATTCGAGGTGATGGCCCGCGATACCAAACTGGGTCAGGAAGAAATCACCCGCGATATTCCAAATGTGGGTGAGGAAGCGCTTAAAAATCTGGATGTAGCCGGTATTGTTTATATTGGCGCGGAAATTTCGCCGGGCGATATCTTGGTCGGAAAGGTGACGCCCAAGGGCGAATCCCCGATGACGCCGGAAGAAAAATTGTTGCGGGCGATATTTGGTGAAAAGGCTTCCGATGTGCGCGACACATCTCTGCGTTTGCCGCCAGGTGTCACCGGAACGGTGGTCGAAGTGCGAGTTTTCTCTCGCCGAGGCGTCGATAAAGACGAACGTGCGCTCGCCATTGACCGGGCCGAAATCGAACGCCTTTCCAAAGATAAAGACGACGAAGTCGCCATCTTGGAGCGGAGTTTTCATGGTCGCATTCGGGACCGTATTCTCGACCGCAAACTGGTGAGTGGTCCTAAAGGGCTAAGCGTCGGCGTTAAAGTTACCGAGGAAATTCTCGATAAATTAACTCCGGGCCAGATGATACAAATCACCGTTGCCAACGACAAAGTCATGAGTGAAATCGAAACCCTAAAACGGCAATTGCAAGAAGGTATCGCCGAATTCCAAGCGCGTTTCGACGATAAGCTCGATAAGCTGGAACGTGGTGACGAATTGCCGCCGGGTGTGATGAAA
>JABMOP010000513.1 GCA_013204125.1 Rhodospirillales bacterium
GCTTGATGCGGCGGACATGGATCCAACCGTCATCAACGGCGGCATCATCAATGCCTGGGCCTCCAACGCGCGGCTCGGTGAAGGTGAGTGGATGGTGGTGGAAGCCGACGAATCCGATGGCACCTTCGTCAAACTGCATCCGACCATTGCCGTCGTTACCAATATCGATGCCGAACATCTGGACCATTACGGGTCGTTCGACGCCCTGCGCCGGGCCTTCGTTCAATTCATCGAAAACGTCCCGTTTTATGGTTTTGCGACATTGTGTATCGACGATCCCGAGGTTCAAGCGCTGATCCCGAAAGTCTTCGACCGGAAAATCGTCACTTATGGGCGCAACCCGCAGGCTCAAGTGCGGGTCGAAAATACCGAAGCCGCGGGCGGCGGTGTGAAATTCGATGTGGTGGTCGCCGGGCACGGAGGCGCCGGTGCGGTGACCATGAAGGGCCTCTATCTGCCGATGTACGGTAATCACAATGTGCAAAATGCCGTTGCCGCCATTGCCGTTGCAACCCAAATGGGATTGGACGAAGCGGTCATCCGTTCGGCCCTATCGGAATTTAGGGGGGTCAAACGCCGCTTCACCAAGACCGGCGAAGCCTCCGGTATCACGGTGATAGACGATTACGGTCATCACCCGGTCGAAATTTCCGCCGTATTGGAAGCCGCCCGGTCTGCCGCCGGCGAGGGGCGCATCATCGCCGTCATGCAGCCCCACCGCTATTCCCGTCTGCGCAATCTCTTTGAAGCCTTCTGCACTTGTTTCAATAATGCCGATACGGTGATCGTGTCCGATGTGTATGCCGCCGGCGAAGAGCCGATAGACGGCTTCGATAGGGCCTCATTGGTTGACGGGCTTCGTCAGCGTGGCCACCGGAGCGTTATTTCTTTGTCGGCGCCAGATCAATTGGCTGCAGAAATTGCCGCCATCGCCAAGCCGGGCGATATGGTTGTCTGCCTCGGCGCCGGCAATATCACCCAATGGGCCAATGCGCTTCCGCAAGAATTGGGCGCGCTGCTCGACCGGGAAAAGGAGGCACGCGGATGATGGCACATGATCGCCCCTCTCCGAGCTTGATTGATAAGTTGCCACCGGTACGCGGCCAACTAGCGGTTGATGCGGATCTTGCCAAGATGACGTGGTTTCGCGTCGGCGGTCCCGCCGAAGTGCTGTTCCGACCGACCGATGAGGACGATCTTGCCGAATTTCTAGCATCGATGCCTGCCGATGTTCCGGTAACAGTCATCGGTATCGGCTCCAACCTCCTCATTCGCGACGGCGGTGTTCCGGGCGTTGTGGTGCGATTGGGCGACGGCTTTACGGGCGCCGCCAGTGACGGCAATTTTGTCGACGTTGGCGGCGGTGCGTCCAACACCAAAGCTGCAAATACGGCTCGGGATGCCGGTCTCGGCGGCTTGGAATTCTTAAGCGGCATTCCAGGTTCCATTGGCGGCTCGGTGCGTATGAATGCCGGTGCGTTTGGTTCCGAAATGTCGGATATCGTTGTTTCTGTGAGCGCCCTTGACCGCAGGGGCCGGCGCCGCGAAATCAAAGCCAAAGATATGGGCTTTTCCTACCGCCATTCGGAGGCCGACAAAAATCTGATTTTCGTTGCCGCCCGGCTTCAGGGCAGCAAGGCTGCGCCCAAAGATATTTCCAAGCGCATGGCCGAGATCGAGGCCGAGCGGCGGACCAGCCAGCCGACCCATACCCCGACCGGCGGTTCAACCTTCGTAAACCCCGAAGGCGAGAAAGCTTGGGAATTGATCGACGCCGCCGGATTGCGCGGGGCCACGCGCGGCGGCGCAATGGTTTCGGAAAAACATTGCAATTTTTTGATCAATACCGGCACCGCCACGGCGGCCGATCTGGAAGGCCTTGGCGAAGAAGTGCGCCGCAAAGTGTTCGAAAATTCCGGCATCAAGCTCGAATGGGAAATTCAGCGTCTCGGCGTATCTGATGGCGCGCCGCTGCAGGAGGTCGGGAAATGAAATTGAACGTCGCCGTACTCATGGGCGGTTGGTCCGCCGAGCGGGAGGTTTCCTTGGTCAGCGGCGCCGCCGTTGCCAACACGTTAAAAGATGAGGGATACCGAGTAACGTCGATTGACGTTCAGCGGGATATGGGGGCGCTTCTGACGCGGCTATATCCCAAGCCCGACGCCGCCTTTAACGCGCTTCATGGCCGCTATGGCGAAGACGGCTGTGTTCAGGGGCTCTTAAATATTTTGGAAGTGCCTTATACCCATTCGGGCCTTCTGGCGTCCGCCTTGGCAATGGATAAGCCGGCGGCAAAATCGCTGTTTGCGGCGCAAGGCATCCTCGTTGCCGAGCATATCATCGCCGGGCGAGAAGATTTCGCGGCCGGCATTTCGATGGACCCGCCTTATGTGATTAAGCCCTTAAACGAAGGCTCCAGCGTCGGTGTGCGCGTGGTGCGCAAAAGCGATAATTTCAAACCGGAAGAAGAATCTTGGTTTTACGGCAATGAAGTCATGGTCGAAAAATTTATCGAAGGGCGGGAATTGACCGTTGCCGTGATGGGGGATCGGGCGCTCGGTGTGACCGAAATAACCACCCGCCACCGTTTCTATGATTACGACGCGAAATACGCCGAAGGGGGATCAAAACACCATTTACCGGCTGAAATTCCGGCCGATGTAGCCGACGAAGCGATGCGAATATCGGTTTTAGCCCATCAAACCCTTGGTTGCCGCGGGATCAGCCGCGCAGACATTCGATTTGATGGTAACGATTTGTACATGCTTGAAGTTAACACTCAGCCTGGGATGATCCCGACGTCTCTGGTTCCGGAGCAGGCAGCCTACGCTGGTTACTCCTTTGCAGAGCTTGTCGGTTGGTTGGTGGAGAACGCAACGTGCGATTAAGGGGAAAAAACCTCGAGATCGATCGGCCACGGCGCCGTAAGCGCGTTAAGGCCGTTTGGCAATTGGCTGAAATGCGCGCTGGTCTAGTCACCGTTGCGCTTGCGGCCCTTGCTGTCTCTGGCTGGTGGGTCTGGCAAACCGATTTAATCGAGCGAACGGTCCAGAAGTCCATGTGGATGGCCATTTCCGTTACTTCCAAACTGGGCTTCGAGGTCGGTGAAATATTCGTCGTGGGCCGCCATCAAACCGGACGGACAGAACTTCTTAGCGCCCTCCGTCTGAAGCGGGGCGCGCCGATATTTGGGTTTGATCCAGGCGCCGCCCAGGCGCGCATGAAATCCTTGCCCTGGGTGCTCTCGGCGTCGATCGAACGGCATCTGCCGGACGTGATCCACCTTCGTATTGTCGAACGCCGCCCGCTTGCCCTTTGGCAACGCGAAGGTGTTTTTCGGCTTATCGATACAGCCGGCAAAGTCGTCGAGATCGATGATGTGAGCCGCTTTGGTAATTTGGTTGTGGTGATTGGCAAGGATGCGCCGGATCACGCGGCGCGCCTGTTCGATACATTGGCGTCTCAGCCCGAAATTTTTCGCCGGGTCAAAGCAGCCGCGCGTATCGGGAACCGGCGTTGGGATCTCTATCTCGCTAATAAAATGCGCATCCAACTGCCCGAAGTGAGCCCCATGTCTGCGCTTCGCAAACTCGCCGAGCTACAGAAACGAAAAAACATTTTGAATCG
The DNA here is from genome assembly GCA_013204125.1 of Rhodospirillales bacterium. Classification (GTDB taxonomy): domain Bacteria; phylum Pseudomonadota; class Alphaproteobacteria; order Rhodospirillales; family UBA2165; genus JABMOP01. The sequence continues at coordinate 3,628 of JABMOP010000513.1, forward strand.
CGATTATAGCTCGATCGATTTACGCCTGGATGATCGGATTGCGCTTCGTCCACCCGCCGGAACCGGCACTATAAAATTGCTATCGGGAAGGGATACCTAAGGGTCTAAGAATGTACGACGTTAAACACAGAGATGGCGCCCGCAATGGGCTGATTGCCGCGCTCGATATCGGAACGACGAAGATTGCGTGCTTTATCGCCCGTCCTGACGAAAACGGGTCCGCCGAAGTTATCGGCATCGGCCACCAAATATCAAAGGGCGTTCGCAACGGCAATATTGTCGATATGGACGCGGTCGAAGCGGCGATAACGGCAACGGTCGAAGACGCCGAAGAGCTGGCCCAGCAGAATGTCCAACATTTAGTTCTGAGCATTTCCGGCGGTGACCCCCAGTCGCGCCTGATCTCGTTCGATGTGTCCATAGCGGGCCATGAAATCGGCGACAACGATTTGCGCCGCGCCCTCGATCCGACCTGGCTCTACGCAAGGCAGAGCGACGATCGCCGAATTTTGCACACATTGCCGATCGGCTATTCGATCAACGGCTGCCCTGGGGTACGCGATCCGCGCCGTATGTTCGGCGAGAAGCTTGGCGTTAAAATGCATGTTGTTACCGCCGATGCCAGCGCCATGCGCAATCTCGATTCATGCATTAGCCGCTGTCACCTGACGGTAGAATCCCTTGTCGCCGCCCCTTACGCGTCCGGCCTTTCCAGCCTGGTGGACGATGAAAAGGAAATGGGCGCTATTTGCATCGATATGGGCGGCGGGACCACGGGTATTTCGATGTTCGTCGATGGCGAAGTGATCCACACCGATTGCATACCCTTAGGCGGAACTCATGTGACCAGCGACATCGCGCGCGGTCTTTCGACGCCGATCGTCCATGCAGAGCGTATGAAAAATCTTCTCGGTAGTGTCATTCCCTCTCCGAAAGACGACGAAGAATTTATCAAAATACCGCTCGTCGGCGAGGAAGACCGAGACGAAAACGAAATCCCGCGCTCGATCCTCGTTGGTATCATCCGCCCGCGTTTGGAGGAAATATTCGAGATGGCGCGTGCCAAGATCGAAGATTCCGGCGTCGAAACAGATATTAGCCGCCGTGTGATTTTGACCGGTGGCGCTAGCCAATTGAACGGTGTCCGCCAACTTGCCGCCGAAACATTGAACAAGCATGTGCGACTGGGTCAGCCGGCGCATTTCAAGGGGCTCGCAGAATCTACCAACGGCCCGGCCTACGCTACTTCGGCCGGACTGATCCAATTTGCACTGAACGAACGGGCGGAACGGGCGGTGACGTCGTTCCGCTCGATGGAGGTGTCCGGAGGCCGGTTTGGCCGTATCGGGCAATGGTTACGTGAACGTATTTGATCGAAAACGCGTCTCCGAAAACGGGACGCACCCAGTTTATTCTCGGTTGCGGGGGGCAGGGGGCCCGTCCGGCGGAAAGGCCGGTACCCGCGAAAGTTATCCATTTTGTTGTCTTTGGAGGCCATCATGACCATCAATCTATCTGTACCAACCAACACCACTACCAACGATCTGAAGCCGCAAATCACCGTCATCGGTGTCGGCGGCGCCGGCGGGAACGCGGTCAATAATATGATCGAAAGCGGGCTTGAAGGGGTTGAGTTTGTCGTTGCAAATTCAGATGCCCAGGCGCTTTCAAATTCCAAATGCGATCGGCGCATACAAATAGGTCTGGACGTGACCAGAGGATTGGGCGCCGGTTCTAACCCTGATATCGGCCGCGCCGCTGCCGAAGAATCATTGGAAGAAATACTGGGACATATTCAGCATTCCAATATGCTGTTTGTGACGGCTGGGCTTGGCGGTGGAACCGGGACCGGGGCCGCGCCGGTGATTGCACAGGCTGCGAGGAACTATGGAATTTTGACCGTTGGCGTGGTTACCAAGCCATTTCATTTTGAAGGCAATCGGCGCATGCGCCTCGCCGAAGATGGCTTGATAGAACTACAACAATATGTCGACACGCTCCTGATTATCCCCAACCAGAACTTGTTCTATGTGGCGAACGAACGGACGACGTTCGCCGATGCGTTCGAGATGGCCGATCAAGTCCTCTATTCCGGCGTCAGAGGTGTAACCGATTTGATGGTTATGCCGGGCCTTATAAATTTGGATTTTGCCGATATCAAATCGGTCATGAGCGAAATGGGTAAGGCGATGATGGGGACCGGCGAGGCCGAAGGCGAAAACCGGGCCGTCGAAGCCGCCGAAGCTGCGATTTCCAATCCACTTTTAGACGACTCTTCGATGCACGGCGCCCGCGGTGTACTAATTAATATAACCGCCGGTAAGGATATTACTCTTTTCGAAGTTGACGAAGCTGCCAACCGCATCCGCAAGGAAGTAGAAGATGACGCCAATATAATTTTCGGCTCCACATTCGACGAAGCGCTTGAAGGCCGCGTGCGGGTATCGGTGGTTGCGACGGGTATCGAAGCGGAAGTTATGGCCCACCCGCAGCCCGTGACCGGTCAAGTATTGGTCAAACCCGAAGTGCCGGCCTGGATCGACTCACCCAAAGGCGAGGCAGGGATGCATCAGGCTGAACCGATGAAATTGGCGCCTGTAGCGGTGTTCCCAAGGCCTGAAAAAACAGCATCGCTCACGGCGAGGGCGCCGGCCCCGGCTGCTGAGGCACCGACCATTGCGCCGGCGATAGGCGTGCCGGCTGGTAATCGAGTGGAACAGACCGCTCCCGTTGCTACCGCGCGCTCAGCGGAGCAAAGGGAATCATTCATACCGGCCCCACCGGTCTTCGGTAATACCGTATTGGCGGAACAGCAAAAGGCCGATCCGTTCGCGGTTGCTGATTTGGTAAATACGCGGACCGAACCAGTTCTTCAGGAGCCGAAAAAGAAAACCGGCCCGACCCTGTTTGAAAGGGTCACCGGCGTTGCCCGCGGCGAGAGACGAGCGGCGAGAATGGCACCGTCAATGCCGCCGGCGATGGAAGCCGCGCCCACGGCACGGGTGCCGGAACCCACGGCACGGATGCCGGAACCCACGGCACGGGTGCCGGAACCCACGGCACGGGTGCCGGAACTGGATGCGCAAGAAATTCCGTCGGCCAGTATTGAGGCAAGCCAGCAGGAGCCGTTGACGGCAGAATTCCCATCTATTGAAATTTCTGAATACCCCGAAATTTCGGAAATCGCGGCTGAGCCGGAGGCCGAATTGGCAGCCGACCCAATCGGCGAACCGGTTGAGGAAGCGCCGGAAGACGGGATTTCAGACGATCAAGGGACTTTGGGCGGCTTTGATTTGGACGATCAAGGCTCTGCCGAAGAGGATTCCGGCGATCCCCTTGAAATTCCTGCATTTTTACGCCGACAGGCAAATTAACGCGGTGTCGGAAACGACGTAACATATTGCAACATTTCTTGATTTGAGTGCATTCAAGGGTGGGGTTACAAGAACCTCATACCCCAGGCGAAGTGTGGGTTTTGGTCACGTAAGCATGACAGGTAATTCTCAAATGGGTTTGCGATTTGCAGATCATACGGGACCAAAAGAGACGAATGAGGGAAAAGCCGATAAATACGGCGCAGGATTATTTACATAATGAACCATATTGGTCGCGATAGAAATTCACCCGAGAATGATATGCCTGACTTGGCATTTGCCGATCAATTGGTGAGCCAGAGTGGTGAGCAATTGTCGGCCCAAAAAACATTGGCCCGTTCAGTCACATGTTTGGGCGTTGCGCTTCATTCCGGGAAAAAGGTCTCTCTGACATTAAAACCGGCGCCGATTGGATCAGGTATCGTATTCCGGCGCACCGATCTTCCAGGCTCCAACGACATTCCCGCAAATTGGAAAAACGTGGTTGAGACCATTATGTGCACGACGCTGGGCAATGCCGACGGTGTGCGCGTTGCGACCGTCGAACATCTGATGGCCGCATTGGCCGGGTGTCATGTGGATAATGCCGTCGTCGAAGTCAGCGGACCGGAAGTGCCGATTATGGATGGCAGTTCGCACCCGTTTGTATTTTTGATCGAATGTGCGGGTCTTGAAGTGCAAGATGCCGAGCGGTCGGTTCTTGAAATTCTCAAGCCGGTTAAAGTGGAAATTGGCAATCGCTACGCCGAGTTGACGCCGAGCGACGATTTCCAGGTGGCTTTTGAGATTGATTTTGATTACGCAGCGGTTTCTACCCAAAAAATTGCCGTCAACCTGGTTAACGGAACCTTCAAAAAAGAAATCGCCCGGGCGCGCACGTTTGGTTTCATGGACGAAGTGGAAAAATTACAGGCTGCTGGTTTGGCGCTCGGTGGATCGCTCGACAACGCGGTTGTGGTTGATGGCGAAACTATATTGAACGAAGGCGGACTTCGCTACGGAGACGAATTTGTCCGCCATAAGGTACTTGATGCCGTCGGTGATCTCTATTTGGCGGGAATGCCGATCCACGGCAGTTATCATGGTGTATGCGCGGGGCACGCGTTGACCAATCAATTATTGAGGACGCTATTTGCCGATGCGACCGCATGGCGCATTAGTGGCGACGCCCATTGGCCCACATCGGTGATATTCAAAGATGAAATTGGCGAAGAATCTTCGATAGCGGCAACCGCCTGACGCATTGATTGATTTCATAACGACTAAACGAATTGCCGGTCGCCAGAAATGGGGGTCGGCATTTTCATTTTTAAAGATCGCTCCAATTTCTCCGCTGACCGCCATTCCTTTCAAGTTCTCTCCATAAATGAAGACAAGGCCGGAACAAATGAGCTATATTTGGTCTGGCACATAGGCGTGCGAATGGATGCAGATAGGTGAGTTAATTGGCGAAAATAATAATACGCGGTTCTAAATTAAGGTTTCGCGCCGTCGCTCGGTTGGGAGCGCTGGCGGCAATTATTTTAGTTTTGGCCGGCTGTGCAGCTGGGAATAAAAACTCCGAAGGCTCCGTTGAGTCATTATACAACACTGCCCTGAGCCTGTTGCAAGATAACAAATATGCCGATGCGGCGATCGCGTTCGATGAAGTTGAGAGGCAGCATCCCTACTCCGTTTGGGCGACTAAGGCCCAACTGATGTCGGCCTATAGTTATTATCAAAACAACACATATGATGAAGCCGTTGTCGGGTTGGATCGTTTTATCCAGTTGCATCCTTCAAATGCCGATATTCCCTACGCCTATTATTTGAAGGCGCTTTCCTATTATGAACAAATATCCGATGTCGGGCGAGACCAGAAGATGACTGAATTGGCGCTAAAATCGCTGCAGGAATTGATATCCCGTTTTCCAGAATCAAAATTTGCGCGTGATGCCAAACTAAAAGTTGATTTAACCAGGGATCACCTGGCGGGAAAGGAAATGGATATCGGCCGCTATCACGAATCCCAAAATCAATACCTAGCCGCGATCAACCGTTTCAAGGTGGTGTTGGCGGTATACCAGACTACGACGCATGTTCCCGAAGCCCTGCACCGGTTGTCAGAATCCTACACAGCACTTGGCCTGACCCAGGAAGCAAAAAGAACTGCGGCAATCCTTGGCCATAATTTTCCTGGGAGCAAATGGTATATAGATTCCTTTGAAATGGTCGAAGGCCGCCTTCCCGCGAAAGAAGGAAAGCAAGATAGCCCTTGGTACTGGCCTTTTTGAAAATCCAATGCTCGATAGCAAACTAACTTAAATAAAAAATTCAATGCTCCGATCTCTTTCCATCCGAAATGTTGTACTGATCGAACGGTTAGATTTGGGGTTCGAACGCGGGTTAAGTGTCCTGACCGGCGAAACCGGATCGGGCAAATCTATCCTCCTGGACGCGCTCGGCCTTGCAATCGGCACGCGCGCCGACAGTGATCTTGTCTCCCAGGGGGCCGATCAAAGCTCGGTCTCCGCCGAATTTGATATTTCCGGAAATGCCCATGTGGCCGGTTTATTGATTGAGCACGGGCTCGTCGATAACGGCGGATTAGTGATGCGCCGTGTAATTGGCGAAAATGGCCGCTCCCGCGCGTTCATCAACGACCAGCCGGTCGGTGTTGCCCTCATGCGCGAAATTGGCGGTGCCTTGGTCGAAATTCATGGCCAGTTGGAATCGCACGGGCTTATGGATGCATCGAGCCATGTCGGATTTGTTGATGGCTTTGGCGGCCATGCGAAAATTAACGCCAAAGTACGGGGGGCTTATAAAAAATTGCGCGAAATTCAAGACCAACTTGTCGCCCGGCGCCTGGAATTGGAACAAGCCCGCCGCGATGAAGCGTTTTTAACGCACGCCACCGACGAATTAGCCCAGTTGGCGCCCGAACTTGGCGAAGAAGAAACCCTATCGCAGGACCGCTCCCTATTGATGCACGGCGAACAATTAGTCGAAGCGGTCCGCGAAGCCACCGATGAATTGAACAAAGGCGATGGAGTTGACGCAGCAATTCGCGGCGCGCTGCAAAAAATAGAACGCGCTTCCGATAAGGCGATGGGGCGTTTCGATAGCGCCAAAGCCGCCCTGGAGCGAACGTTGATTGAAATGAACGAAGCGGTTGCCGAGATTGAGCGCGTATCGGGAAATTTGGAGTTAAACCCGGCCGAATTGGAACGTGTGGAGGACAGATTATTCCGCCTCCGCGCCGTGGCGCGCAAACATAATGTAAAGGTTGATGATTTACCCCGCCTGGCCGAGGAAATGAGCGCAAGACTTGCCGGCCTCACCGATGGCGCCGAAGAACTGGTGCGCCTCGAAAAAGAAACCGCCGCTATGCGGGACGATTATAGGGGCAAGGCTGCGGAATTGACCAAGGCCCGCAAAAAATCGGCCGCGGCGTTGAAAAAAGGTGTCGAGAAAGAATTCCCTCATCTGATGCTCGATCAGGCGAAATTTGATGTCCGTTTCGATCACTTGGCGGAACCCGAATGGGGCGCGGGCGGCATGGAACGGGTCAGTTTCGAAGTGCAGACCAATCCAAATACCGCTGCCGGCCCGATCGGCCGCGTGGCTTCGGGCGGCGAATTGGCGCGCATTATGTTGGCCGTCAAAGTGGTATTGGCGGAATCTGATGTTGTGCCGACCATTGTTTTTGATGAAGTGGACGCCGGTATTGGCGGCGCGGCGGCGGCGGCGGTCGGTGAACGGCTGGCGCGGCTGGCAAGTAGCTGCCAGGTACTGGTCGTGACCCATTCGCCGCAAGTTGCCGCCCGCGGTGACAGCCATTGGCGTATTAGCAAAACCGGCGAGTCTCAGATCAACACCTATGTCGCCAATCTGGAACAAGGCGACCGGGTCGAAGAAATCGCCCGTATGTTGGCCGGCTCCAAAATCACCGAAGAAGCACGCGCCGCGGCAACCAGTCTGATCAACGGCAAAGGGGCGGGCGCGCGGTGAACGGCGGCCAGCATGAGGTGCCCGCCGATCAATTGACGGATATGGAAGCCGCGATCGAGCTGGCATCGCTGAGCGCCGAAATTGCCGTCCACGACGCCGCTTATTACCAGGACGATGCGCCTAAAATATCGGACGCGGAATATGACGCGCTTCGCCGCCGTAATTTGGAAGTAGAGGCTCTGTTCCCCCACTTGGTGCGCGAAGACAGCCCCTCAAACCGGGTCGGCGCGGTGCCCGCCGTCGGCGGCTTTGAAAAAATCAGGCATGCGCAGCCGATGTTGTCCCTTGGCAATGTTTTCAGCGAAGAGGAACTCGCCGATTTTATCGCCGGTATTCGCCGTTTTTTGAAGGAATTGGCCGATGAGGATATCCCTCTGGAAATGGTGGCCGAACCTAAAATTGACGGCCTTTCCATATCTCTCCGCTACGAATTGGGGTCCCTGGTTTCTGCAGCGACGCGCGGCGATGGCGCTATCGGCGAAGATGTAACCCAAAATATTATGACCTTGCGGGATCTTCCGAAAAAATTGGGAGGCAAATATCCAGACCTATTGGAAGTGCGCGGTGAGGTTTACTTATCCAAATCAGATTTCAAGGCCTTAAATGAACGCCAGGAAAAGGCCGGTGAAAAAATCTTCGCCAATCCCCGCAATGCAGCGGCAGGGTCGTTGCGCCAGTTGGATGTTACGATCACCCAGTCGCGGCCCTTAAAAATGTTCGCCTATGCAGGGGGGCAAATGAGCGCACCGGTCGCCGATACCCATAGGGAA
>JABMOP010000514.1 GCA_013204125.1 Rhodospirillales bacterium
GCCAGGCCTTCGATGGTGGTAACTTCGGCGCCAGACGCGTGGCATGCCAGGATTGAGCAAGATTTAACCGCGCGCCCGTTCATATGCACGGTGCAGGCTCCGCATTGGGATGTATCGCAGCCCACATGAGTTCCGGTCATGCCTAAATGTTCTCTCAAAAACTGAACCAGGAGGGTGCGTCCCTCGACTTCCCCTGATACGTTTTTGCCGTTAACTGTCATAGTGATCGAAGGCATATCCACCTCTTAATTTTAGAGCTCGGTTTATGGTGTATACCCAGGTCCTCCCCAGGCCTCCCAAATTCCCTTAAGGAATAACATTAGAGACCGCCATCTTGCAATGCACAAGAAGCTTGGTTTTGCTTAGCCAGCTTGATCGATGGGCGGCAGTAACATTATATTGATATTTGGGGGATAGAAATGGCCGAGGGCCACATTTTGGGAATCTAAGTATGCCGGCAGCCGTTGATACATCGTTCGAAGTTGCGTTCTGGTTTTCTGACCGGGCGCTCAACGAAAATGAGTATTTACAACCAATCAAGCTGCAATATCTGATGTTTCTGGCGCAGTCCTATTACGCCGTCGCCTATGACGGAAAACGCCTGGTGCCGGGAGTTTTCGTAGCCGATGTCGTGGGCCCGATCGAACCTTCGATCTATCAATCTTTTGTGCGCGGGCGACCCAATATCGAAATATTAGGCACTGAGCTTGATCCCGATGTCAGCTCGTTTGTCGATAGTATTTGGCGGCGATTTGGCCATCATTCGGCGGAATATCTGGCCAAGCTATGCCGCCGTAATCCAGCTTATAAAGAGGCCTTGAAACGCGGTCGGCGGGCTGAAATCACCTTGGATGAAATGCGAAGTTCCTTCATCGCCTCTAAGGAAACGCCGGCAGTCGAAGCGGTGGTTAGGCCGAAGGTCATGCGCACCCACAAAGGCAATGCCGTCGAAGTCAAAGTCTGGGTGCCCCGCAAAGTGAAGCCGACTTCCTAGCCCGCTAAAACCACCACCAGAAAGACCAGCAGCAGGGCCAAGATGACGCCGGCGGAAGCGCCAATGCTGTGGGTGCGGGCCAGCACGCCTTCCTCGTCGTGGAACCTAGCGGCAAGGGTGATAGTGCCGCCCAGTATTTTCAACAGAAATTTGACCAGTGCCGTCCAGGCCCGCCCGCCGATATTCATGCACCATGCAATGACCCGCGGCGCGATCCAACGATACGAGAAATCGAAATCCAGCACGGTTGAGCGAAGTTCCGGCGGATAGAGGCCGGTCCGTTGCAAGGTGGCGAAGGCGAGCGCCGAAAAAAGCAGAAGCTGCAACGTTGTCACCACATGAGACGTGGTATAGGGCACATAATCCACCGGGAAGGGCAGCAAGGCGAACAAGGGGGCGGGATAAACACCGATGCCAATGCAAAAGAACGCGGTAATCCCCATCGCCAACAACATATTGGCCGGCGCTTCCTTGGGCCGCTTGCCGGAATCATGAGCGAAAAAGGCGAAGAAGGGAATTTTAATGCCCGAATGGAGGAAAACGCCGGCGGAGGCGAGCAGCATTACCAGGAACGGAAGGAGATAACCTTCTTCCGCCGCCGAAGCCAGGATCATGGATTTGGTGACGAACCCGCTGAACAGGGGAAAGGCGGAGATCGAAGCCGAACCGGCGATACAAAAACCAGCGGTCCAGGGCATGGTTTTATAGAGCCCGCCTAATTCAGACCCTTTGGCCGTACCGGTACGGTAAAGAACCGCACCGACAGACATGAACAAAAGCGCCTTGTAAAGAATACTGGCAAAGGCATGACTGACCGCGCCGTTAATGGCAAGTGTCGTGCCGATGCCGATGCCGGCGACCATGAACCCCAGCTGGTTGTTGAGGCTGTAGGCAAGAACCCTGCGTAAATCGTTTTCGATGACGGCGTAGAAAATCGTGAAAACAGCCATGATAACGCCGATCCAGATCAGTAACTCCGTGCCCGCGTAGCCGCGCGCCAAGGCATAGACCGCTAGCTTGGTGGTAAAGGCGGACAAGAACACGGTGCCGGTGATCGAAGCTTCGGGATAAGCGTCCTGCAGCCAATTATGAAGGAACGGAAAGGCGCATTTAATACCGAAAGCAAGGAGGATCAATATACCGCCCGGACTGTCGATACCGATATTATCGAACGCCACCGATCCGGTTTCACTTGCGCGCAGAACCGCCCCCGCAACCAGAAGAACGCCGGATAAAATCTGGATCAGGAAATACCGGTAGCCGGCGCGGTACGCGCGTTCGCTACGCCCGGCCCAGATTAGGAAAACTGACGCGATGGCGGTCAATTCCCAATAGATGAAAAGCGTGATTAGATCACCGGCAAAGACTGCGCCGATGGCGGCGCCCATATAAATCAAAGACGAAACTTGCTCGACCTTATCGTCATTGTGCCAGGCAAAGATAATGCCGATGATTGCAGCGATATGGAAAATATAGCCGAACACCAGGCTTAATTTATCGATGCGCACATGGGTCAGTTCGAGGCCGAAGACGCTCATCACGCCGAATGTGCCGGGCTCCAACATAGTCAGCTGCCACATTCCCAACAGGGGCAAGGCGAGAGCATAGACCGAGCGAAGATTCCCCTTGATCAGCGGCGCCAGGAGGGCGCCGACGATGAAGATAAGGCCGGGTGGTATCTCACCGATCATAATAATCCTCGTCGCGCATCAAGATTTTGCGCAATTCCCGCGCCGTCAGCACCAGGGCAAATGAAAGGAAAAAGCCAAAGAAACCAAAGAACCCGAATCAATTTTCAAATTCGTAAACCCCGTGTTTTTCGTAGAAGAGATCGGCAAGAAGGAGGCCGGCGCAAACCGTCACCAAGGCCCAGAAAATCTTGTGGACATTGCGCATATCGTCCAGCCAGTAGTGTTTTTCGCCGCTGTATTCGGGTCCGCCGTTTTCGGGCATTTCGCTCATTTCATGTCCTCCGGCTCATGGTTCGGTGATCGGCGACAAAAAGGCCGCCACGTCGCCAGCAAAGAAAAATAGGATGAAGGTGCCCGCCGCCGACAGGCAAATGGCAATCAGGCAGAAGAGGGGCGCTTCCTGGATACCGCTTGTACCGTTCGTCTCATTGGTGGCCGCCGCACCGGCGGAGCGCGCTTGCGGCGGCAGCGGCCGGAAAAACGCCCGCGCGATGACAGGGATGAGGTAGGCGGCGCTCAAAATCGAAGACAGCATCCATACTCCGACAAAGACAAACTGTTCGGCATCGGCAGCACCCAACATCAAATGGAATTTGCTCCAGGCGCCGCCGAGGGGCGGCAACCCGATAATGCTCATGGCGCCAATGACGAAGGCGGTCATGGTCACCGGCATTTTCCTGCCGATGCCATCCAGCTCGCTGACCTTGGTCAGATGCAGGGCGGTATAGATGGCGCCGGCGCAGAAAAATAATGTGATCTTGCCGAACGCGTGCATGACGATGTGCATGCCGCCGCCGACTACGCTGGCGCTGGTCGCGATGGCGGCGCCGAGAACGATATAGGAAAGCTGGCTGATCGTGGAATAGGCGAGCCGCGCCTTTAAATTGTCCTTGCGCATGGCGACGACGGACGCCAACAGCAGGGTGGTCGCGGCAACGGCCGACAAGGCCAGCGAAGCCGTGGTGCCGTTCAAGAAATCGATACCGAAGATATAGATCACCACCTTCAGCACGGTGAAGACGCCGGCCTTGAC
>JABMOP010000515.1 GCA_013204125.1 Rhodospirillales bacterium
ACGATTTGCTTTGCCGTATCGGTTACAAGCTTTCCAATGGAGAGGTAGTCGAGAAAAAAAAGCGGTTTTGCCCCCTGAACGGCAATGTCGTTGACGCACATGGCAACCAGATCGATGCCGACCGTGTCGTGTTTGCCGAATGCGGCCGCAATTTTTAATTTGGTGCCGACGCCATCGGTCGCGGCAACGAGGATCGGATCGGTGTAGCCCGCTTGTTTGGGATCAAATAAACCGCCAAAGCCCCCGATACCGGCGACAACGCCCGCCCGGTCGGTCTTTTTTGCCAGCGGCTTGATGCGCTCAACGAATGATTCTCCGGCATCTATGTCAACGCCCGTATTGCGGTAAGACAGGCCGTTTTTGATTTTGTTATCCGAAGTGATGGCGGAAATCCTTTCACCAGTGTATCGACGTGCTAAATTAACCAGAGGTCGAAGCCAAGACCATAATTGATCCAAGGTCGTTTGTAATGTTCCAACTGTGGTTTAGTCAGCAGCTTGAGAGGCTGCATATCAACGGGGGCAAGCCGTTTTTACCGGTATTCGGGCTCTTCGTCGCCCTTTGGGTGGCGCTAAGCCCTGGCCAGCCCATTTACGCTCAAACCGTTGATGTGTTTTATGTTACCGGGGTGCATGTTGATATGGTTGCCGAATCGGCTGCGGCGGCGCGAAAAAAAGCCTTGGCCGATGGCGAGCGGCAGGCCTTTGCCCGCTTGTTCAAGCGTTTAACAATCCGCCAGGATAAGCGTCTTTCGGCGGGACTGACCGGCCCGGAGATTGCTGCCCTTATCAGGGATTTCCAAGTCGCCAATGAGAAAAATTCGTCAATCCGTTACTTGGCCGACCTGACCTATAAGTTCAAACCAAATGAAGTGCGTGAATTGCTGCGCGATTTGTCGGTCGAATTTGCCGAGACGCGAAGCAAGCCGATATTACTCCTGCCTGTGTATGAGGCGGCCGGCGCCATCGCTCTTTGGGAAGAGGCAAACCCTTGGCGCAAAGCATTGACGCAAATCGATCTCACCGACGGTTTGGTGCCGATGATTTTGCCGCGCGGCGATTTGAAAGACCTGCGCGCCATCGGCGGTGGCGGATTGGCTATTCGCGGGGATACACAAAGGCTGGCCGCCATCGCTACAAATTATGATGTTTCCACGGTGCTGGTGGCGCATGCGGCATTCACGACCACCAATCAAGGCGTGTCTGGATTAAAAATAACGGCCACCGAATACGGCCCATCCGAGCGTAATCAAACGCTGGCGACGATGATCCTCGCCGGCAAAGATGAGACGATCGCGGCCATGTTGGCGCGGGCCGCCGCCGATATTGCCGGCATGATCGAAGATCAATGGAAGAAAGATAACCTGATCCAGTTCGAGCAGGGTGCTGTGATTGCAGCCGCCTTGCCAATAAATGGACTTTCTGATTGGGTCGAGGCGCAAAGACGGCTACAAAAAGTGGCTATTGTAGAGCGGGTCGATCTCGTCTTATTGTCGCGTAACGAAGCGCGTATTAACGTATATTACTTGGGCGATCCGCAACAATTGAAACTTGCCCTGGAGCAGGTGGATTTGAAATTGAAGGAAGAAGAGGGTGCGTGGTCTTTAGGGTTGAACCAAAAAGCCCAGCGCAGAAAATAGGTAATTGGTTGTATTTAAAAGGGGGGGTGTTTTGTGAGTAACGGGTCGGTAAAGCTGAATATTCCGAATTTGATAAGTTTGGGAAGGATTATCTCAATACCCTTTACTGTTTGGCTGATACTCAACGGCTCGATGCTGGCCGCATTTTGGGTGTTTGCCGCGGCCTGCCTCAGTGATGCCGCCGACGGCTTTATTGCCAAGCGGTTTAATCTGCAATCTGAATTGGGCGGCTTCTTGGATCCTCTGGCCGACAAGGCCTTGTTGGTCAGCGTGTTCATAACGCTGGGCATTGCGGGCTACATCGAATCCTGGGTGGTAATTTTGATCGTATTCCGCGATGGGCTGATCCTTGCCGGCGCATCCGTTTATCAGGTTCTGTTCCAAGATCTTACCATGCAGCCCTTGACCATCAGCAAGATCAATACGACCTTCCAATTTTTGCTCGCGGCGGGTGTTTTGGGCGCCGGCGGGTTTGCCATGGATATGAGTTTCGAGCTTCAACTTTTGTCTTACGCGGTCGGTTTAACGACGGTTTTGTCGGGTGGCGCTTATGTGATTATTTGGGGCCGGCGGGCAACCGTGTTGGAGCCGGGAGAATGAGCCACGAGCGGCAATTTTGGATTTGGATTGCTGCTCTTGGCGTTGGCGTCGCGTTTCTTTTTGCGGTTCGCCAGGTGTTGCTGCCGTTCGTTGCCGGCCTCGTGGTTGCCTATTTCCTTGATCCGCTTGTCGATTGGATTGAACAAAAAGGCGTCTCTAGACTGATTGCCACGTTGCTAATAATCATCGTTTTTTTCGGTGCCGCAATTTCTGTGCTGATCCTGATCGCACCGTTGCTGCAACATCAGATTGTCGGGTTTTTTGATAAAGTTCCGGCCATCGTTGAAACCGTCACAATCTGGCTAGAACCGGTCAAGCAAACCCTTAAAGAAGGCTTTCCCGGCCAGCAATTGGATAATTTGGGCGGCACGAGCGAATCTTTCGCCGCCGCCGCCGTATCTTGGATGATCCAGGTACTGGGCGGCATATGGCAAGGCGGATTGGCTTTGTTTAATGCAATATCTCTGGTCATCATCACACCGGTCGTCAGCTTCTACCTAATGCGCGATTGGGACGTTCTGGTTCAAAAAGTAGACGGCTGGCTGCCGCGGCATTTTGCGCCGTCTATCCGCCAAATATTTAGAGATATAAATATATCCATCGCAGGCTTCGTTCGCGGGCAGGTCACCGTCGGCCTTTTCCTCGCCGCGATTTACGGCACCGGGCTCACCTTGGTGGGATTGGATTTTGGTCTTCTGATTGGCATCGTTACCGGCTTGATTTCGTTCGTACCCTATTTTGGCATGCTCTTGGGGCTTTTGGTTGCCGTGGCAGTGGCGGTCGTTCAGTTCGGAACCTGGGAGCCGGTCGCATTTGTTGTATTGGTATTCGGTGTTGGCCAGATTATCGAAAGCATATTTTTGACGCCAAAATTTGTCGGCGACAAAGTCCGGCTTCACGCGGTATGGGTTATTTTCGCCTTGATGGTCGGCGCAGCGTTGTTTGGTTTCGTAGGCGTCCTTCTGGCTGTGCCGGTGGCTGCTACAATCGGAGTTCTGGTGCGGTTTTTCGTAAGTCAATATTTGGAAAGCTCTCTTTACGGAAACCAGGCCGGGAGCGATCAGAACGGGGATGACCGCCGTTGAGCGAGCCGTCTGAAAAGCCAGGGCAACTTACATTTCATTTTGAACATCGGGCCGCGCTTACGGGCGATGATTTTGTCGTCGCGCCGTGCAATTCGGCGGCGGTATCCTGGCTCGATAATTGGCCCGATTGGCCTGGCCCGGCGCTGGTCATCTATGGCCCGCCTGGATGCGGCAAAACCCATCTGACCGCAGTATTTTCTGCCCGTGCCGGGGCCGTCGCGCTCGATCCGGACGCTCCCGAGGAGCAATTGATTGCTACAATCAGCAGCAAAGGCTCGGCATATACAGCCGATAATATTGATACGCGTTTTGACGAACAAACTCTCTTTCACATCTATAATTCGGTGGCAGCGTCCGGTGGCCACATTTTGCTGACGAGCCAGAAATCGCCCAAACAATGGGGCCCATCCCTGCCGGATTTGTCGTCCCGCTTATTGAGCTCACCCGCCTGTTCCATCGGCGTTCCGGATGAGGAATTGATCAAAGGTGTCTTGGTAAAACTATTTTCGGACCGCCAGCTCAAAATCGAGTTTTCGGTGATCGAATATATCGTGCTGCGTATGGAACGTTCGTTAAATGCGGCGCGGGTGTTGGTCGAAGACATCGACCGTCTGTCTTTGTCGGAGCAGCGCAACGTAACGCTCCCATTTGTGCGCGATATATTAGCGGAAAAAAAATAAATTAAGCGTGGTTCATAATGTATTCAGTCGCCTTGCTGACTTCCATCGGCCGCGAGAAGTAATACCCTTGGGCATAATCGCAGCCGAGTTTTTTCAATTGTTCTAAATCGTTGCGTGTTTCCACACCTTCGGCCACTGTTTTCAACTTGAGATTATGCGCCAAGGCAATAATGGTGCGAACAATTTCCATATTGTCTTCAGATTCGCCCATAGAAATGACGAAGGAACGGTCAACTTTTAAGGCGTCGATTGGGAAACGATGAAGATGGCTGAGTGACGAATAGCCTGTCCCAAAATCATCGACGTGAAGCTGGATACCCATTTTCCGAATCTCATCCATGCGGTTCGTCACTTCGAGCGGATTTTCCATAATCGCGCTTTCGGTGATTTCCACTTTCAGCCGTTGTCCCGGCAGCTTTGAATCGGCGAGAGCTGATCGGATATCTTCGATCAAATTGGGATCGCTGAACTGTTCGGGCGCGATATTGACACTGATATTTAGTACCCTTTTTGGGAATTTCCGCTGCCACTTGCGGGCCTGCTTGCAGGCTTCGCGGATGACCCAACGTCCGATCGGGATAATCAGCTTGGTCTCTTCAGCGATGGAAATAAAATCGCCCGGTGGGATAAATCCTCGTTCCGGGTGCTGCCAGCGGATGAGCGCTTCAAATCCGGCTATCTGTTCGGTTTCCGCATCCATCACCGGCTGATAGGCGAGAACGAATTCTTCTTTTTCAATCGCCCGCCTTAAATCGGTCTCAATTTCCAATTGAGTGACCGCTTCCACATGCATGCCCTTATCGAATACGATGTGCCGCGCGCGGCCTTGGGATTTGGCCTGGTACATAGCGATATCCGCGTCGCGGACCATTTCTTCGGGGTGCGAGTAGCCGAGCGACGAGAAGGCTATGCCGATGCTGGCATTGGACACGATATCCTTTCCAGCCAACCGGAACGGTCCCGCCAATGATTTATTGATCCGTCGAGCAACTTCTTCCGCAACGGCTTCGTTATCCAGATCTTCGAGCAAAATGGCAAATTCATCGCCACCGAGCCGCGCCACCGTATCAACCTCGCGGACGGCATCTCTCAAGCGGAGGCCTATTTCGATCAGCATTTGATCGCCGTAGGAATGGCCCAAACTATCATTGATGAGCTTGAAGCGGTCAAAATCCAAGAACATGACGGCAAATAGGTTGTCCAAATTGCGCAAGTTTCTGGAAATGGCTTGAGTTACGCGGTCGGTAAATAGCGCCCGGTTGGGCAGGCCGGTAAGCGAGTCGTGCAAGGCGTCTTTGAGAAGCTGATGCTCAGTATGCTTGTTTTCAGAGATGTCGCTGAGTGAGCCGGCGATCCGAGTTGCTTCGCCGCTTTCGCCGCGGACTGCGAGCCCACGGGTCAGCATCCACCGGTAGTTGCCGTCATGGTGAAGCATTCGGACTTCACAAATGAAATAAGCTGTCTTGCCTTTTAAATGGGCGTCGAGAGCGGATTTGAATTTTTCCCGGTCGTCCTTGTGGACCAATTTTGTCCAGCTATCGATGTTTTTAAATCCCTGGTCCTCAGGAAATCCGAGCATCGACTTCCAACGAGAAGAAAAATAAACTTTGCCGGTATCTACATCCCAATCCCATATGCCGTCGTTAGAGCCTTTAACCGCAAGTTCGAACCTATATTCGCTTTCGCGGATCGCATCTTCGGATTGCGCCCGTTCCACGGCGACACCGAGAACATAGGCAACCGATTCCAAAAAATTAATACCGTCTGGGCCGTAAGTAAGGGCCTCTTTCGCATGAATCCCTAATACACCGTAGGGTGCGCTGCGCCCGCCAATCGGCGTGTATACCGATTGCTTTAAATTCATTTGGCCCGCCAGTCCTTTGTTCCGTTTTAATTCGCTGGCATTGCGGCGAATATATTTGGTGTTTCCAGACCGGATGGCTGCACCAAGAAGCGACCGGCTGGTGATTCTTGTCTCGAATTTACCTATCGCAGATTTGCGCCATCCCGTTCCTGCGCGAAGAACTAAGGCGTTGGTTTTAGGGTCGAGCCGTTCAATGCTTACAAAACGTTCGTTCCAAGCAGATGCGAGCATATTTGCGGCGTCATTAAAAAGATCGTCAAGATCGGTGCCTGCGAGGGCGCGGCGGCCCAATTCCGCGATGGCCGATTGCTGGCTCATGCGCGTCTGTAGTTCCAACTCCGATTGCTGGCGGACCGTCACATCGGTCTGGATACCAAGATAATAATTTACCTGATCGTTATCGCCGTAAACCGGATTGAGCCTCAATTCATGCCAAACTTTTTTGCCGCCGCGTGCGCCACGGGCAACGATAACGCTGGCTGTTTTGTCGCGCCGGACTTCCCGCAACAGCTTGTTGTGTGCCTTGCGGTCATCTTGGGATTGAAACAGAGTTTGGAACGGCTTGCCCAAGAGAGAATCGCGGCTCATATGGGGCGGCGGGACAAATGCCGGGTTGACGAAAACGATCGGATTATTCGGCAAGTTGGGATTGGTGATGACAACGCCCGAATCCATCGCCGCAATCGCAACCGCCATTTGCGCATTTCGTTGAGCCAGGCGCAGCGCTTCGACTTCGCGTTGCTTGATTTCCGTGATATCTGAAATCGAATTGACCATTTGGCCGCGCGCTGTCTTGCGCGAAGTCACGGTCCACCAACTTCCATCTTCCAGCTGAATATTTTGGCCGCCGGGGCCGTCTTGTTTACGTCGGCTTGGTTTTAAAAGATTTTGGTTGGAACTATTTGATGTCGATATGACGCGGCCTTTAAGCACTTTTTCTGCATCGGATAATTTCAATCCAGGCGTGATGGTCGATTTTTTTCCACGGAATAAATTTTTGAATTGGTTGTTGCATTTAACCAAGCGGGCATTTTTATCCCAGAGCGCAAGCGCATTGACCGAATCGCCAAATAACTCGGCAATATCCAAATTTGAATTCGATATTTGGCTTAGAGGAGGCATTGATGCACGAACTATCTAGCTAAAAAGGTTCGGGCGTATCGCCGCCCACAGGGAAAAATCCGATGTTAAATTGGATAAAGCATTCTATTATAAACTAAGCATTGATCCCCATTTGTTCAAGTGTTTCAAGTGTTTGGGGAGCATTCAGCATTGATATTCGAGCCGGTCGACCGCTCTAAATCCCATTAATATATTAGTATATCAACGGATTGAGCCAGTTAGGTGAATATTTGGCGATATTGCCGAATTCTGCCGTTTTTTTCTTTTCGTTGATATTCGAATACTTGTTATTCGAAGAAACTATTGCGGGAACGAATTCCCGTAACATATATATTTCTATATAAATACTGGTCCCGTCTCCTATTCTATATGGTGTTTGGGCGCCTGATTAACGGCTGGTCAGGTGTACTTTTATTGGAAAATTTATGACCAAAGCGGTTAATGAGGAAATTGCCACTGAGGGCACCGCAAGCAAAGACCGGTTTCTCAACCGCGAACTGTCGTGGCTTGAATTCAATGCACGTGTATTGGCAGAAGCTGAAAACACCAAAATTCCGCTTCTCGAACGGGTACGCTTTCTTTCCATTTCCGCATCCAATTTGGATGAATTTTATATGGTCCGCGTCGCGGGTCTTAAAGGTCAAATTGATGCAGGCGTGACTGTCGAAAGCCCTGATGGGCTGACCCCGAGCCAGGCTATGGAAGCCGTCCGCGAACGCGCCAATCGAATAATGAGAGATCAGCAAGATTGCTGGCGGCGTTTGAAAATTGAACTGCGCGGCGCAGGAATTTTGGTTCTATCGAGGGAAGAATTTACGCCCGAAGATTTAAGCCAGCTTAAAATCTATTTCGACGCTCAAGTTTTTCCGCTGCTAACGCCGGTGGCGATAGACCGGGCCCATCCCTTTCCCTTCATTCCCAATATGGGCTATTCGATGGCGCTTCAAATTTGTCGAAAAAAAGACGGCAAAGTGATGCGCGCTTTGATTCCGTTGCCGAATATGATGGAGCGGTTTGTTAAAATTGAGGGCGACGGGCAGGTCCGCCTGGTTATGCTCGAAGATATCATCGCGCAGTTCCTGGCCGATATATTTCCAGATTTTGACGTCGAACAATGGGCTTGGTTCCGCATCATCCGCGATACCGAAGTGGAAATTGACGAAGAAGCTGAAGATTTGTTGCGCACGTTCCAATCGGCTTTGAAGCAACGCATACGCGGCACCATTGTAAGTTTGACCGTGGCCGAGGATATTTCCGATGACTTGTGCCAGATGATTGTCGATGAAGCCGGCGCAAAACCAGAAGCGGTCATCCGTATCGGTGAATTGATCGGCCTTACCAACACGGCTGAACTGGCTGAACTGGACCGCCCTGACTTGTTGTTCGAGCCGTTCAACGCTCGCTTTCCCGAGCGTGTGCGTGAATTGGGTGGTGACTGCTTCGAAGCGATCCGCCAGAAAGATTTTATTGTCCACCATCCGTATGAAAGTTTCGACGTGGTGGTGCAATTTATTCGCCAGGCTGCGCGTGATCCAAATGTGGTGGCGGTCAAGCAGACACTTTATCGGACCAGCAATGATTCGCCCACCGTCGCCGCCCTAATCGAAGCGGCAGAAGCGGGGAAAT
>JABMOP010000516.1 GCA_013204125.1 Rhodospirillales bacterium
GGCAAATACCATCCGCACGGCGACACCGCCGTCTATGACGCGCTGGTGCGCATGGCGCAGGATTTTGCCGTGCGCTACCCGCTCGTCGATGGCCAAGGCAATTTCGGCAATGTGGACGGCGATAACGCCGCTGCCATGCGATATACCGAAGCAAAGCTGACGGCAGTCGCCGCCGCGCTGATGGAAGGGCTGGACGAGGACGCGGTCGATTTCCGCCAGACCTATGACGGCGAAGAATCTGAACCGGTGGTCATGCCGGCGGCTTTCCCGAACCTGCTGGCCAATGGCGCGGCGGGCATCGCCGTCGGCATGGCGACCTCGATCCCGCCGCATAATGTCGGCGAAATTTGCGCCGCGCTTCTCCACCTCATCAAATTTCCCAATGCGACGACCAAAAAGCTGGTCGAATTTATCCCAGGACCGGATTTCCCGACCGGCGGCATCATGGTCGAAGACCCGGCCGCCATCATCGCCGCCTATAAAACCGGGCGCGGCGGCTTTCGGGTCCGCGCCAAATGGGCGAAGGAAAAAATCGAGCGCGGCCAATATCAAATCGTCATCACCGAAATTCCCTATCAGGTGCAAAAATCCAAGCTGATCGAACGCATCGCCGAGCTTATCATCGCCCGCAAAATTCCGATGCTCGACGATGTGGTGGACGAAAGCACCGACGAAGTGCGCATCGTGCTGGCACCCAAAAGCCGCACCGTTGACGCCGCAATGCTGATGGAACAATTGTTCCGGATGAGCGATCTTGAAACCCGCTTCAGCCTCAACATGAACGTGCTCGACGCCGATCATACGCCGAGGGTAATGGATCTCCGCGATGTGTTGCAGGCGTTTTTGGACCACCGCCATATTGTTCTGGTACGGCGCACCAAACACCGGCTCGAAAAAATTGCTCAGCGCATGGATACCCTGGCCGGCTACTTGGTCGCTTATTTGAATCTCGATGAAGTGATCCGCATTATCCGCGAAGAGGATGATCCGAAAGCGTCGTTGATCAAGAAATTCGAGCTCAACGAGGCCCAGGCCGACGCCATCTTGAATATGCGCTTGCGCTCCTTGCGCCGGCTCGAAGAGATGGAGATCAGGAAAGAGCACGGGCAGCTGAAGGACGAGCGCAAGAGCTTGGGTAAGCTGCTCAAAGACAAAGCGGCGCGGCAAAAACAGGTCGCCGGCGAGATTGCCGAGATCAAAAAGAAATTCGGCGGCAAGGAAGATTGGGCAAGGCGGCGCACCGAGATCGGCAAAGCGCCCAAAATTATCGACGTTCCCATCGAAGCCTTCATCGAGAAGGAGCCGATCACCGTTCTTTGTTCCGACAAAGGCTGGATCAAGGCGGCGCGCGGGCATTTGGAAAATTTCGGCGATGTTAAATACAAAGAAGGCGATAAAGGCCGCTTCGCCATCCGCTGCGAGACCACCGACAAGATTTTATTGTTCGCCACCAACGGGCGCTTCTATACGTTTTCGGGTGATAAATTGCCGGGCGGGCGGGGCTTTGGCGAGCCGGTGCGCTTGATGATCGACCTCGGCAATGATCACGATATCGTCGCGCTGTTCCTCTTTAAACCGGGCGCCGAATATCTGATCGCCAGCCACGCCGGGCGCGGCTTTCGCATCAAAGCCGCCGACGTGATCGCGCAAACCAAAGGCGGCAAGCAGGTCTTGAATTTGGGCAAGGGCGACGACGAAGCGGTCGCCATAGCGCCGATCGAAGGCAACCATGTTGCGGTCATCGGCGACAACCGCAAACTGCTTCTCTTCTCCTTAGACGAGGTGCCGGAAATGACGCGCGGGCGCGGCGTCATCTTGCAACGCTATAAAGATGGCGGCTTGGCCGACGTGAAAACCTTTAACGCCAAGGACGGCCTTTCCTGGAAGACCGGCGACAAAACGCGGACCGAAACCGATCTCATGGCCTGGCAAGGCAAACGCGCCCAATCGGGACGCCTGCCACCCAAAGGATTTTCGAAGCACAACCGATTTAGCTGAGGCCTATTGCGCCGCCTTGGTCCGTCGAAGCGGCGCGGCTTCGATCTGACCTTGATACGCATCGAGCCAGGTGACGTTGTCTTTTTCGACAAAAAAGCCGCCGCGGGCGCCATCAAAAAGTGCCGGATCGGCGGCGCACGGGGGCAGGGCGCCGCCTTCCACATAGGCCTTGGCGGCGCGCACCAGGGTACGGCGAACGCGGGTGATCATGATATCGGACGGCGCCAGATGCTCATTGGTGCGATCGACAATCGGCTCCATGCTTTCGGTAATCATCTGGTCCTGCAAAACGAAGCCGAGCATGCCGGTGTAATTTTCGCTCCGCTGCATATCGCGGTCGATCAGATAATCATTGGCGCGGTTTTCGCGCAGCCGCCAGCGGCCCATCCAATCGGTGGTGTTGGGCAGGAACGCAGACGGCAAGGCGGCACCCGGATGGCCGGGTGGGCGCGCGCCGCCGGTCTTTTCCTGATCGGCGATGACGCCTTTCTTTTCAACGACGACGATCATGCAGTTCTCGTCATCGATCGGCACATAGGCGCGGGTCAGGATGTTTTTATCAATCGAAGAAATCGGCGGCATGGTCCAGAACGGGTAGAGGAACTGACCGAAGCGCCAATAGGTCTCGCCTTCATCGGCCGCCCGGTAAGCGGCATAGGCGTAGCCGTAATCGGTCTCTTCCGCTTTGTATTCGGGCGCCCGGTTGGCAACTGCAAAACGATTGGCATCGCCGGCTTCCAATTCTGATCCACCGACCGTGCCGAAATGAAGGAAACCAATATGGGAGGTATCAAACTCGCCCTCGGCGCCTTGCAGCCAATTGGATTCGCGCAGAACAAAGGTGATCTCGATGTCGTCTTCGGGCAGGGTCGTCACTTCGATATCGGGCAGACCCGGCATATTCGCCTCATCGCCCATAAACGCCCAAACGAGGCCGCTGCGTTCCACCGCCTTATAGGCTTTCGCTTTGACCTTGGCTTTGAA
>JABMOP010000006.1 GCA_013204125.1 Rhodospirillales bacterium
AAGACCAGCCCGGCATCGGCCAGCCGGCTTTCATAATCGATATTCACTTCATAACGGTGGCGGTGGCGTTCCGAGATGGCGGCTTTCCCATAGATTTGGCGGATGCGGCTGTTATCGCCGAGATTACAGTCATAGGCGCCCAATCGCATGGTGCCGCCTTTATCCGAATCTTCGCCACGCCGTTCGACTTCGCCATTGCGGTGCCATTCGGTCATCAGCCCGACCACTGGTTCGGTGCAGGCCCCAAACTCGGTTGTTCCCGCGCCTTCGATGCCGGCGAGGTTGCGCGCCGCTTCGACCACCGCCATCTGCATGCCGAAGCATATTCCGAAATACGGCACTTTGAATTCGCGGGCAAATTTTACCGCTTTAATCTTGCCTTCGGCGCCGCGTTCGCCAAAACCGCCGGGCACTAAAATTCCATGCACGTCTTCCAATTTTTCGACCGTGTGCGAATTTCCGAACACTTCCGCTTCGAGCCATTTTAAATTGACCCGCACATTATTGGCGATGCCGCCATGGGCAAGCGCTTCGCTCAGCGATTTATAGGCATCTTTCAGCCCGGTATATTTACCGACGATGGCGATGGCGACTTCGCCTTCCGGCTCCAACGCGCGGTGGACTATATATTCCCAGCGGCTTAAATCGGGTTCCGGCGATTCAATGCCGAAATGGCGGCAAACCTCGTTATCGAGGCCTTGTTCGTGGTAGCTGATCGGCACCTGATAAATAGATTTCACATCCAATGCCGGCACAACCGCAGCGTCCCGCACATTACAAAATTGTGCGATTTTTTTGCGCTCGGCGTCGGGGAAATGATGTTCGGAGCGGCAGAGAAGAAGGTCCGGTTGAATGCCCAGGCTCAAAAGTTCTTTGACCGAATGCTGGGTCGGCTTGGTTTTTAACTCGCCCGCTGCCGCGATATAGGGGAGCAGCGTTAAATGCACAAACATGGCGCGTTCACGCCCTACTTCGTTGCCAAGTTGGCGGATCGCTTCCAAGAACGGCAAGCCTTCGATATCACCGACCGTGCCGCCGATTTCGCAAAGAACGAAATCTTCATCTTCGATATCGGAGAGCACGAATTCTTTGATGGCGTCGGTGATGTGCGGGATGACCTGGATGGTGGCGCCGAGATATTCGCCGCGCCGTTCCTTGGCGATCACTTTGGAATAAATTTGCCCGGTGGTCACGTTGTCGGTGCGCCGCGCGCTGACGCCGGTAAAGCGTTCGTAGTGGCCAAGATCGAGATCGGTTTCAGCGCCGTCATCGGTGACATAGACCTCGCCGTGCTGGTACGGGCTCATGGTGCCGGGATCGACATTTATATAGGGATCGAGTTTGCGCAGGCGTACTTTGAAGCCGCGCGCTTGCAGAAGCGCCGCCAAAGCTGCGGAGGCTAAGCCCTTACCGAGAGAGGAAACCACACCGCCAGTGATAAATACGAACCGCGTCATGGACCGATGTTGTATAACATCCGGGGCGCGGTAAAAAGCCGAGATACGCCGGATCGCATATTATTTTTCCAAACGTCGGAGTTTTGGCCGAATTTTAAGGCTTCGGCGGCGTGCTTGGCGGCACGGATGGTATCTGCGGGACATTCGGCATGGCGGGAGTTTGTGTCTGATTCGTTGTCTTAGGTGCGCCTTGATCCAAAATAGAGCCGCGCGTCCGGCCGCTATCGACCATGATTGCGAGCGCCAGGGAAGAAAGCATAAACAACGCGGCAAGAACGGCGGTTACGCGGGTCAGCATATTGGCTGTGGCGCGGCCGGTCATAAAACCACCCATGCCGCCGCCGCTTCCGCCGCCGCCCATACTGCCCATGCCGCCTTCGCTCTGTTGGATCAGAACGATGAAGATCATGGCGATGGCCAATATCAGCTGAATAACTGTAAGGGTTTCTTGCATGATGGCTGCTTGTTTATTTTTAAGGGCGTGACTAGCGCTTAATTAGGCGTGATGAGGCCAATGTGCAAGTGCAACGGCGTGAGGGCGGCAAATTAAATGCCTGCCCGATATCAGGTGCAGGCCATAGCAATGGACCAAAAATCATCGGCTTCGAGGCTGGCGCCGCCGACCAGGGCGCCGTCCACATCGGCCAAAGCCATCAATTCAGCCGCATTACCCGGTTTGACCGAGCCACCGTATAAAATACGGCAATGATCGGCCACTTCGCCGCCGGCGATATCGTTTAAGGTTTGGCGAAGTACGGCGTGGACTTCTTGCGCCTCGGCCGGGCGCGCCGTGCGTCCGGTGCCGATTGCCCAAACGGGCTCATACGCAATCACCAAATTTGATGTATCGGCGCCTACCGGGAGTGATCCCTGCACCTGTCCGGCAACCACCGCATTCGTTTCGCCGGCATCGCGTTGGGCTTCGGTTTCGCCGACGCAGACAATGGCGCACATCCCGGCGGCAATTGCGGCTTCGGCTTTGGCTTTGACCAATGCGTCGTCTTCCCCGTGATCGGCGCGGCGTTCCGAATGGCCGACGATGACATGGCTGCAACAAAGATCGGCGAGCATGGCGGCGCTGATATCGCCGGTATGGGCGCCGGACGGGTTCACATGGCAATCTTGCCCACCTAAGAAAATGCCGCTATCGGCAATGGCGGTGCCGACCGCGTTCAATAGGGTTGCCGGTGGGCATAGAAGCATTTGAAAGCCATCGCTTCCCGTTGATTTCATGCGCCCGGCCAAATCACTTGCGCGTGCGGCGCCGTCTTCCAAAAACCCGTTCATTTTCCAATTTCCGGCGATTAAGGGGGTTCGTTGCTGGCTCATCTGGTAATCCCTGTATAATATTTGTCGCAGCGCTAAATACCATAACCGCCCGCCGCTGACCACATCGGCGGGCGATCAATTCTTGTGTGTTGCGGGCAGGCACGCACGCTTTTATGATGCCGCCGACTTTGCCATGCTGGCAACATCGCTTGCAGGGCAATTAATACTGGGAATAAAAAATGTTCGGAAATTTCCGCAAAACGCTTGTTTCTTGGGGCGCTAAAATCCTGATCGCACTTTTGGTGCTGAGTTTCGGCGTCTGGGGTATCAGCGACAGTATCACTGGTTTGGGTGGCGGTTCCAGTTCGGTGGCGACCGTTGGGGAATTAGAAATTTCCAGCGAAGAATATTCACAGCAGTTCGAGCGCCAAGTCTCGCGCCTGCGCCAGGCCTTCGGCGGTCAATTTACCAGCGAGCAGGCGCGCGCCATGGGCATTGGCAATCAGGTCTTAAGCGGCATCATCCGCCGTTCGCTTTTCTTGGAAGGCGCCCGCGATATGGGCCTTCTTGTTTCGTCCACTCAGGTGGCCCAGGAAATTAAATCCGATCCGCGCTTCAACGGGGCCGGAGGGTTTGATCGGGAACGTTTTAATCGCATGATTTACGAAGCCGGTTATGGCGAAAATGGTTTTATTGAAATTTACCGCAATGATTTGATCGAGGCCCAGATATTGAGCGCCATCCGTAATGGCGGCAAAGCGCCCAAGGCGCTTGTTAATGCTATCTATGCCTATCGGATGGAGCGCCGGGTTGCCGAGACGTTGCGTATTCCAAACGAGAAACTCGCCAAAATAGGCAAACCCAGCGAAGCGCAACTGACCAAATACCACAAAGAAAACGCTAAATTATTCACGGCGCCGGAAGCCAGGGACTTCGCTTTGGTTCGCTTGACGATCAAGGACGTGATCGACGAAGTCAAAGTGCCGGAAGAAAAAATTGTCGAAGCCTATAAAGATCGCATCGGTGATTTCAGCCAACCGGAACGTCGCGCGATCGAACAAATCCTGATGGATGACGAAAAGACCGCCCGCGCAGCGCATGCCCGGCTGATCGTAGGCATGGATTTTCTTAAAGTCGCCACGGATATTGCTAAAGTTGATGCTTCGACCCTTAGTTTGGGCGAGTTATCGAAAGAGGAAGTTCCCCTGCCCGAACTTAGCGAAGCCGCCTTTTCGATGGCCAACAACACTTTCAGCTTGCCGGTCAAATCCTCGCTTGGCTGGCACATCCTTCGCGTGACGTCAATCAAGCCCGCTAAGGTCAGCAAATTAGAAGATGTGCACGCCAAATTAAAAAAAGAAATTGCGGAAGAACTGGCTGTCGATGCGCTCTTCAGTCTCGCCAACAAATTCGAAGACGAATTGGGCGGCGGAACGACCCTGGCGGATGCTGCCAAGCGCCTCAATTTTAAAACGCAATCGTTTAAAGGGGTCAACCGGGCGGGCACAGATATCGACGGTAAAGCGATCGCCGGTCTTGATCCGGAAATTGTAGGCGTGGCGTTTGAAACCGATGAAAACAACGACAGCGCGCTGATCGATACGCGCGCGGGGGGCTATTTCATGCTGCACACCAATAAGGTCACACCGCCGGCTTTGCGCCCGCTTGGCCAAATCAGAACGCAGGTGGTTCAAGCCTGGAAGCGCGATCAGGCGGCAGAAGCGGCTGAAAAAGGCGCAGCGGAAATCTTGAAAGCGGTCAAAGGCGGCAAATCTCTGGAAGATGCGGCCAAAAGCTCGGGCGGGACATTCGCCACGAGCGAGCCCTTTACCCGCTCCGGAGAAGGCTTGAAAACGCAAATTCCTGGGGACCTGATCGGCGAAATGTTCAGCGCCAAGCGCGGCGATGCGGCGGCCAGCAGCGCCGGTGCGGTGCAGATTATCGCCGCCTTAAAAGATATCCTGCCGGCTAATTCGCTTTCCGACAAAGCCGGCGTTGCCGCCATAGACAATCAACTGATGCAAGCCATGACCGACGATTTAAGCCAACAATTGGCCGATGGTCTACGGCAACGATTGGGCGTCAGTATCAATCAAGCGGCGGTCGATAATCCTCAAAGCTCGCGGCGCACTTCGCGCGGAAGGTAAAATCGTGCGCGCCAGCCCGGAACTCGACGAATTCAAAACCAAATACCAAGCCGGTGAGCCTCAGGTCGTCTGGTCCGAGATGATCGCCGATTTGGAAACGCCGGTATCGGCGATGATCAAGCTGGTCGATGGTGCGCCCAATAGTTTCCTTCTTGAATCGGTCGAAGGCGGCAATATTCGCGGGCGCTATTCGTTCTTGGGTATGCGGCCCGATTTGATTTGGCGGTGTCACGGCGATAGCGCAGAAATTAATCGAACGGCGCTTGATGACGCCGCCGCGTTCGAGCCGTGCCCAGTATCGGCAAGCGATGGCGCCCTCGCCTCGTTCCGCAGCGTTTTGGCGGAATCCCGCATCGAATTGCCCGAAGGCCTGCCGCCGATGGCCGCCGGATTGTTTGGCTATCTCGGCTATGATGCGGTGCGCCTGGCCGAAGATATTCCAGATACAAATCCGCCGTTCATGGATGCGCCGGACGGGCAGTTCCTGCGCCCGACGATCACCATCGTCTTCGATACCATCGAAGATGTGGTAAGCATCGTGACCCCTGTTTGGCCCGATGAAAGCGTCAGCGCTGATGTGGCTTATGAAGGCGCCCTTGGGCGGCTTGGCCGGGTGCTGGACGATTTCGGCAAGACCATCAGCCGCAATGACGGCGAAGTGCACTCGCGCAGTTTTGGCGAACCCAAATCAAATATGAGCGAAGAAGAATTCGCTGAGATCGTTAAAAAGGGCAAAGAATACATTTTGGCCGGCGATGTATTCCAAGTGGTCCTATCGCAACAATTTTCCATGGATTTTGATCTGCCGGCGCTTTCCTATTACCGGGCGCTTCGACGGGTAAACCCCTCGCCGTTTTTGTTTTTTTTGGATTTCGGCGATTTTTCCATCATCGGGTCGAGCCCGGAATTATTGGTTCGGGTGCGGGCTGGCCGCGTGACCATTCGTCCGCTCGCCGGCACGCGCCCGCGCGGTGAAGGCGATGTGGAAGACGCTAAACTGGCGGAAGACCTGTTATTGGACCCCAAGGAATTGGCAGAACATCTGATGCTTTTGGATTTGGGGCGCAATGATGTCGGCCGTGTCGCCAAGGTTGGAACGGTGGAGGTGACCGAACGCAATGGCATCGAGCGCTATTCCCATGTCATGCATATCGTCTCCAACGTCGAGGGCGAATTGGACGATAAGTTTGATGCGATGGATGCTCTTTTATCGGGGTTTCCGGCCGGTACTGTTTCCGGCGCGCCCAAAGTGCGGGCCATGGAAATCATCGACGAGTTGGAGAACCTGAGGCGCGGTATTTATGGCGGCTGCATCGGATATTTCGGCGCCAATGGCGATATGGATACCTGTATCTCCTTGCGCACCGCAATTTTGAAAGACGAGACGCTCTATGTTCAAGCAGGCGCCGGTATCGTCGCCGACAGCGATCCCGCGTCTGAACACCAAGAATGCCGCAACAAGGCGATGGGCCTTTTACGCGCCGCCGACGAAGCCGTCCGCTTTTCACAAAACCGCAATTAATTTTATCCCGCTTAAAAAATACCTATATCATTTCATGACCAAAAATTCAGAGACTAAAGTTCGATGATTTCACGTGGATTTAAGCAGCTAATGGCCGAGGCCAATGCGATGATTGATACGGTGTCGGTTCATGACGCCCAACAAAGCGCCGGCTCCGATGATGTGGTATTTGTCGATGTGCGGGAGAAGCACGAATATGAGAGCGGCCACGTTGCTGGTTCGGCCCATGCGCCGCGTGGGTTTTTGGAATTGATCGCCGACCCGGAAGGGCCGATGCACAATGAGGCCCTGGTCAGCGGGAAAAAACTAATCCTTTATTGCGGCACCGGCGGGCGTTCGGCCCTGGCCGCCAAGACGCTGATGGATATGGGGCTGGAAAATGTCGCCAGCCTCGCCGGTGGTTTTGCCGCCTGGAAAGAAGCCGGTGGCGCTATCGAATAAGACGGCACGGAAAATAGCGCCGCTAGAATAAATTTAAGTAATTGGACGAACGTAAGTCCGGGAAGACATCGCCGATCAAAGCCTGCGGCCACGGCAGATGCAGGCCCATCTGGAGCAAGCCGTAGCAAAAAATTGTGCTTCCAACCGCGATGATCAGGGTC
>JABMOP010000517.1 GCA_013204125.1 Rhodospirillales bacterium
GCCGCCAACCGCTCGCCCCATCGACGGTTTGAGCGGCCCCGGCTATGTCCAGGGCCAGGAACGCGAGGTGGTGATTATGTTTATCGATATCAGGGAATCCACCAAATTGGCGGAACACAAGCTGCCGTTTGATGTGGTCTTCATCCTCAACCAGTTTTTTTCCGAAATGGCGGATACGCTGGAAGATACCGGTGGTCATTACGCCCAATTCAACGGCGATGGACTGATGGCGCTTTATGGGCTCGACAGTGATCTTAAGACGGCATCGGTGCAGGCGCTGCAAGGGGTCCAGCAAATGATACGGCGGCTGGATATCCTCAATCAGCGGTTAAGCGTTGAATTACATCAGCCGCTGCGCATGGGCATCGGTATTCATTGCGGCGATGCGATTGTCGGTCAAATGGGCCCGCCCAAGACACCGATTATTACGGCGCTCGGCGATAATGTGAACATTGCGGCGCGCCTGGAAGCCATGACCAAGGAATTTGGCGTGCAGGTGGTTATATCTTCGGAAACAGTCGCCGCCGCCGAGTTAGATTTTTCGAATTATCCCCTTCACGATGTCGAAGTCCGCGGCCGTGAAAATAAAATCGGCGTCTATGCCGTCGAAGATCCTAAATCAATCCCGGTGCCGGCAATTTAGACCGTTCTTGCGTCGTCAACGCCGGGAATGGCTTTGACCGCCTGAGCCATGGCCGGAGATACGGAGTATTTGTTTGGCAGCCGGATTTCGACTTCGGTTTCCGCCCCCAGTTGCGAAATCAAAGTGACTTCACCGCGGCCCTGTTTTCCGCGGCCCAAAATTTCTTTGATCGAAAGAAGTGCGTCGGCGCTGTGAACGTACACCTTCAACGCCATATCCGTGCGCGCCGTGGCGGCGTCCAACGATTCCAGAGATTGCACCGTAATGCGCGCCGTCTCGCCGCTGAGTTGAAGGGCGCCTTTAAGGTAAACGCTGGTTCCCGGCTCTAAAAGATCCCTATGCGCATTCAGGATTTCTGAAAATACAGTTACCTCGAACTGGCCGGAGGTATCGTCCAATTGAACGAATGCATATTTGTTGCCCTTTTGAGAAATGCGTTCCTTTTTTGCAATTACCACTCCGGCAAGGCGGACCGGGCCTTCGGTCCCCTTTTCCAAAGCATCTTGGTAGCTTGTCACGCGCAGCCGCTCCAACTCCGTTTCATAGGCATCCAAGGGATGCGAGGATAAATGAAATCCGACGGCGTCGAATTCTTCCTTCAAGCGGTCCATGTCGAGCCAATCGGGGATATTGGGCATAGGAATTTCGGCGCTTGGCGCGTCTTCCCCGCCGAACAGTCCGATTTGATTGCTTTCACGTTCCAGGCGCGCCACGCCCGCATGACGGATCAAGGCTTCGACGCCTTCGTATAAATGACGCCGGTTTTCATCGACGCAATCGAAGGCGCCGGCGCGGATCAAATTTTGCAGCTGGCGCTTGTTGAGCGCTTTGGAATCCATGCGGTTTGCAAAATCACTGATGCTGGTGAACGGCCCATTCGCTTGGCGCTCGGTGGTGAGGTTCTGCATAGCGCCTTCACCGACGTTTTTCAAAGCCGCCAAGGCATAGCGGACGGCACCTCCCCCGCCCGCCACTTCTTCGACCTTAAAGACGGCATCGGACGCATTGATATCGGGCGCCAGCATGGGAATGCCCATGTTTTTCAGCTCTTTGCGGAAGGCGCCGAGTTTGTCGGTTTTGTGGATATCGAGGGTCATCGACGCGGCCATGAATTCGACCGGAAAATTGGCCTTCAGATATGCCGTTTGGTAGGCGACCAGCGCGTATGCCGCCGCGTGCGATTTATTAAACCCGTACCCGGCGAATTTAGCCATTTGATCGAAAATGAGGGATGCTTTTGCTTCGGGAACGCTCCTGGCTATCGCGCCTTCGGTGAATAACTTGCGTTGGTCATCCATTTCGGCCTGGTCTTTTTTACCCATTGCGCGGCGGAGAATATCAGCGCCGCCCAAGGTATAGCCGGATAGTTCCTGGGCGATCTGCATGACCTGTTCCTGGTAGATCATGATGCCGTAGGTTTCTTTTAATATCGATTCCAGGTTGGGGTATAGGTAATCGGGCTCTTCGGTGCCGTGCTTGCGGGCGATGTAGCTTGGGATATTTTCCATCGGCCCTGGGCGATAAAGAGAGACGATAGCGATGATGTCTTCGAAGCTATCGGGCTTCATGTTGCGCAAGATGTCGCGCATCCCCGAACTTTCTAATTGAAAGACGCCGGTAGTCTCCCCGCGTCCCAATAGCTCGAACGTCTTTGGATCATCGAGCGGAATTTTGGCGAGGTCCAGAGGATGCCCCCTAAGCTCCATATGTTCGAGCGCTTTGGCCAAAACGGTCAAGGTCTTGAGCCCCAAAAAGTCGAACTTGACCAAGCCCGCCGCTTCCGCCGGTTTCCACGAAAATTGGGTCACTGGAATATCGGAGCGTGGATCGCGGTAGAGCGGAATAAGTTCGGTCAGTGGCCGGTCGCCAATCACCACGCCGGCGGCATGGGTCGATGCATGGCGATAAAGGCCTTCAAGTTTTTTGGCAATTTCGACCAGACGGGCAACAGCTTCGTCAGAGTTGATTTCATTTTGCAACTGCGGCTCGCCCTCGATCGCTTCGGACAAAGTTACGGGCGCAGCCGGGTTGTTGGGCACCAATTTGCAAATGCGGTCAACCTGCGGATACGGCATTTGCAAAACGCGGCCGACATCGCGAAGCGCGGCGCGCGGTTGAAGCGTCCCGAATGTGATGATCTGAGCCACGCGGTCGGCGCCGTATTTTTCCTGTACATAGCGAATAACTTCGTCGCGTCGATCTTGGCAGAAATCGATGTCGAAATCGGGCATCGACACGCGTTCGGGGTTCAAAAAGCGTTCGAACAACAAACCAAAGCGCAAGGGGTCCAAATCCGTAATGGTCAGCGCCCAGGCAACCAC
>JABMOP010000518.1 GCA_013204125.1 Rhodospirillales bacterium
ATCCAACGCCATCCGATCATCCGTGGTAGGATTTTCTAAATCCCTCTCCAACGAAGTTGCGGCGGCGGGGGTGACGGTGAATGTAATTTTGCCTGGGCGCATCGAGACCCAAAGAATGCAAACGATACAGGCTGACAATATAAAGCGCACCGGGTTGTCAGCAGATGAAGTGCGCCAGGCTTCGATCAAGGAAATTCCCGCGGCCCGGTTCGGGACACCTGAAGAATTTGCCGAGGTTGCCGTATTTTTACTGAGTGCCGGCGCCAGCTATGTTACCGGCAGCGTCATTCGTGTCGATGGCGGCGCAATTCGTGGAATTTAAGGAGTTTGAGCAATGTCAGGCGATGAGGACTGCGGGGCCAATTTAAGCATGTTGACTGAGTCCAAAGAATCTCAGGGTCAGAATTGAAATCGAGAATCAATGCAGTGTCCGAAATGTCAGGCGGATAACCCGCAGCGTAATAAATTTTGTGGCCAGTGCGGTGCAAATTTGCCGGAAGCCTGCGCCGAGTGCGGTGCAGTTAACCCGGATGGCAATAAATTTTGCGGCCAATGTGGCGCGGCTATTGACGCGCCTGCAGACTCGCCTGCAGACACGCCGGCACCAGCACTTCCTGAAAGCACCGGCGAACAAGAAGCCGAGCGCCGCCAATTAACCGTAATGTTCTGCGACCTCGCCGATTCCACGCAATTGTCGGAGCAACTTGATCCGGAAGATTTAAAAAATGTCTTGAGCGTCTATCAAGGGTTGTGCATCCGCGAAATCGAAACCTATGGCGGCTATGTCGCCAGATTTATGGGCGATGGCATACTGGTATATTTTGGCTATCCGACGGCCCATGAAGATGATCCGGAAAGATCGGTTCGGGCTGCTTTAAATATCGTTACTGCAGTGGCCGACGCAGAGCCAAGGCCGGGGCTACGTCTCCGTGTTCGGATCGGTATCGCGACCGGGCGCGTCGTCGCCGGCGACATCATCGGCGAAGGGGCATCGGAAGAACACACGGTTCTCGGTGTGACGCCGAACCTGGCGGCCAGATTGCAATCGCTCGCGCCGCCAAACGGTGTGGTCATCTCTGCGGCGACAAAACGCCTCAGTGGCAGGTTTTTCGAATATGAAGATCTGGGCGTGCACGACCTAAAGGGCATAACCGAGCCGCAACCGGCATGGCAAGTAATCCGGACCACGTCCACGGCCAGCCGCTTTGAAGTCCTTTCTGCCCACCAATTGACGCCGATGGTCGGCAGATCCGAAGAAACCGCGCTGCTGCGTAATCGCTGGGCCCAATCTGCCCGAAACGAAGGACAAGTTGTCGTGCTTTCCGGCGAGGCGGGGGTTGGTAAATCTAGAATTATCGATAGTTTTCGCAGCGACTTGGGCGATGAAGTTTATGGGTTTATTTATCTCGCTTGCTCGCCCTTCCATTCGAACAGTTCCCTTTATCCAGTCATTGCATGTTTGGAGCGTGTGCTCGGCTATTTGAGCGAAGATTCCGTCAAAATACGCGCCCAAAAATTAGATGACTTCGTCGTGGATTTGGGTCTACCACAGGGGGAGATCACACCTCATCTGGCACCCTTGCTATTCGCTTCGGAAGACACCCGCAACGCGCCGCCGGCGGCGAGCCCCGAAGAGCGAAAGCACCGGGTATTCGAAGCGTTGTTAATTCTGCTATTGGCGCAGGCCGCCCGCCGGCCATTGATGATGATTGCCGAAGATATTCACTGGGTCGATCCGACAACGGAAGAATTCCTTGGCTTGCTTGTGGACAGAATACGTCCGCTCCGCTTGCTGCTTTTGATGGCTTCGCGGCCGGAATATGTCATGCCGTGGGCGGGTCAGCCTCATGTCACCACCTTGACATTGAACCGACTGGGGCGCTCGGACAGCGCCGAAATGGTGGCCAAGGTAACCGGCGGAAAGTCGCTGCCGGCTGAAGTCATGGAACAGATCATCTCCAAGACGGACGGCGTGCCGTTGTTTGTCGAGGAATTGACTAAGACCATTATCGAATCCGGTATTTTGATCGAAGGGGACAGCGAATATACGCTCACGGGTCCGCTGCCGGCTCTGGCAATTCCTGAATCCCTTCAAGATTCGCTTATGGCCCGGCTTGACCGGCTGTCCCCGGTGAAAGAGGTCGCTCAAACGGCGGCGGTCATCGGACGCATGTTTGATGAAGATTTGTTAGCTAAAATATCGAATATTTCGCTTCAAGATTTGCGCGCCTCGCTGTCCCAATTGGTTGCGGCGGAATTGATATTTCAACGCAGCTTGCCGCCATCGGCCAAATACGAATTCAAACATGCAATGGTGCAAGACGTTGCCTATGAATCCCTCCTTAAAAGCACACGCCACAAAATTCATAAAAATGTCGCGGAAGCGTTGGAGACGGAATTTCCCGATTTGGCCGCCAATGAGCCGGAAATTTTGGGACACCATTTTACTGAGGCGGGTTTGCCGAATAGAGCGATACCATATTGGCGAAACGCTGCGGCGCGCGCGCTCAATACCTGGGCAAGCGCTGAAGCGGTAAATTATTTGCAAATTTGTCTGGATATTCTTAGCAC
>JABMOP010000519.1 GCA_013204125.1 Rhodospirillales bacterium
CGATAAAAATGGCGGCAAAGAAATCGTCACCACGACATACACCCCCTAGCCTGCGCCAACAAAACAAGGCGCCGGGGGAGCCTAACGGCGAGGCGGACGGAAGTAAACGCCGCGAAAATAATTTGCAGCCCGGTCTTTATCTGGTGGCGACACCAATCGGCAACGCCGCCGATCTTTCCCTTCGCGCCATCCGGATATTGTCGGCGGTGGACATTATCGCCGCCGAAGATACCCGCGTTACCGGCCAGCTTCTTAAAATGCATGGCATTGAAGCATCGATGGTTCCTTATCACGATCACAATGCGGAAGGCCAAAGGCCAAAGCTTATTGAGCGCATAAAAAATGGCGAAATGGTGGCGCTGGTGTCCGATGCCGGCACCCCGGCAATCGCCGATCCGGGCTATAAATTGGTGCGGGATGCCATCGAAAACGGTCTGGCGGTCACATCCGCACCCGGCGCCAATGCCGGTTTGACGGCGCTGATCCTGTCGGGGCTTCCGACCGATCGTTTTTTATTCGAAGGCTACTTGCCGAACCGGGCGGCGGCGCGGCGGAAAATTTTAGAAGAATTATCGGCCATTCCGGCGACGCTTATATTTTATGAAAGCGCCAAACGTTTGGCGGCATCGCTGAGCGATATGGCGCATGTATTGGGCGGGCGGAGCGGCGCCGTCGCCCGCGAATTGACCAAGTTATATGAAGAAGTGCGGCGCGGAAATTTAATCGATCTGGCCGCCCATTACGCCCAAGCCGGCGCGCCCAAGGGCGAAATCGTCATCGTCGTCGCCCGCCCGGGTGAAGCACCCGCGCCCGCCGGCGAGGCGCTCGACCAGATAATATTGGCCGCTTTAAAAGAAAACCGCATTCGCGATGCGGCGACTATCGTCGCCGCCGAAACCGGCTTTCCCCGGCGCGATATCTACAACCGCGCACTCGAATTGAAAGACGATGATGGTTAGCCAGCGACGGCTGCGTGCCTGGACCCTGGGATTGCGCGCCGAAACCTTGGCGACCTGGCTTTTAAAAATAAAGGGCTACCGCATTTTGGAGCGCCGCTATAAGACGCCGGTTGGGGAAATTGATATCGTCGCAAGGCGAGGCCGATTGCTCGTCTTTACCGAAGTTAAGGCGCGCGCCGACGAGGCCGCCGCCGCTTATTCGATCTCGCCCGGCCAGCGGCGGCGCATCGAGCGCACCGCCGAAGCCTTCCTTTCCCGCAACCCGGGCCTCGCCCAGATGGATATGCGCTTCGATGTTATTTTCGTCCTCCCGGGGCGATGGCCGCGCCATCGGATAAGCGCCTGGCGCATGGGGGAATAAGGGAGGCTTTGCCCACGCCGCCAATGGCGGTAAAATGATCGGGCCCTGCGATTCGCACTTAAATGACCAACCAAGGTAGCACCCATGCCCACCAAATTTTTATCGCCGAAACTTGTTGTCCCCGTCCTCCTATCGGCGGCGCTTTTGTTAAACGGCTGCGCGATGTTGGTTGGCGCCGGCGCTGGTGTCGGCGTCGCGGCGGTCCAGGAACGGGGCATCAAAGGCCGCGCCAGCGATCTTAAAATTCAAGGCTTGGTGTTGAAAGAATTTATCTCGTCGGGAATTAAGATGCCGGCGGTCATCGATGTGGAGGTCTACGAAGGGCGCGTCCTTTTGACAGGATCGACCACCGATACAGCGCTCGCCGATGCCGCCGCCAAATTGGCGTGGAAAATCGAAGGCGTCCAAGACGTCATCAACGAAATTCAATTTAACGATAAGGCCAGCACCGCCAATTATTCCAAAGATGCTTGGGTCACCGCGCGCCTGATGGCGCAGCTTACCGTCGATGGGGAAATTCTTTCGGTCAATTATGCGATCGAGACGGTGAACGGCGTTGTTTATTTGATCGGCATCGCGCAAAGCAAAAAAGAATTGGAACGAGTCATCGCCCGTGCCAGCGCCTTAGAATATGTGCGCCGCGTCGTCAGCCATGTGCGTATCAAAAATCCACCGCTTTCTTAAACGAAGGTTTCGCCGGGAGTAGATCATGAGCCTCAGTGTCGCCATCCAGATGGACCCCATCGACACCATCAACATAGAGTCCGACAGCACCTTTGTGCTGGCCTTGGAAGCCCAGGCGCGCGGCTATAATTTATTCCATTATCTGACCGAGGACCTGGCGCTCAACCACGCCAAGGTTATCGCCGCCGCCCGGCCTTTGGAAGTGCGCCGGGAAAAGGGCAATCATTTTACGTTGGGA
The DNA here is from genome assembly GCA_013204125.1 of Rhodospirillales bacterium. Lineage (GTDB taxonomy): Bacteria > Pseudomonadota > Alphaproteobacteria > Rhodospirillales > UBA2165 > JABMOP01. Next base: position 2,243 of record JABMOP010000519.1, read on the forward strand.
GCCCAAGAATGGGTTGATCTGGCGAAGATGGATGTCGTTCTGATGCGCCAGGACCCGCCGTTTGATATGTCCTACATTACCGCCACCCATATATTGGAACATGTGCATCCCAAAACTTTGGTGGTCAATGATCCGGCAGAAGTGCGGAACGCGCCTGAAAAATTATTCGTCACCCATTTTCCGGAATTGATGCCGCCGACGCTGATTACGTCGAACCTCGAACAGGTGATGGAATTTCGAGCCAAGCATAAAGATCTGATCATCAAACCGTTGTTCGGCAATGGCGGCGCCGGGGTTTTCCATATCGGCCCGGAGGATGAAAACCTAAACTCGCTGTTGGAAATGTTCACCGAACTTTACCGCGAACCGATCATCGTGCAGCGCTACGAGCCGGCCGTTCGGGCCGGCGATAAACGCATCATCTTGATCGACGGCAAGGCGGCGGGGGCTTTGAACCGGGTGCCGGCGGCGGGCGAAAGCCGCTCCAACCTTCATGTCGGCGGCACCGCCCATCAGACGGCGTTGACCCCGCGCGAACTGGAAATATGCGAAGCCATCGGCCCGGCCTTGAAAGAACGCGGGCTTATCTTTGTCGGCATCGACGTGATCGGCGATTACATGACCGAAATTAACGTCACCTCGCCGACCTGCCTGCAGGAAATCAACGCCTATGACGGCGTCAAACTCGAAGCCGATATCTGGGACGCCATCGAAAGCCGGCTATGAGCTTTGCTGTGCAGGTTCTGACCGCCGGCGCCTTGAAAGAAGGCGCGGCGAAATGCGCGCAAGAATTTGAAGCCGCGAACTCTATAAAAATCGAAACCAGCTTTACCCACGGCCACGATATTCTAGCGGGCATCGAAGCCGGCGACATGGCGGCCGATATTTTGGGCCTGCCGGATGACATGATCGGCACGCTGGCGGCCGGCGGATTGATAGATGGCGGGACGCGCAAAGCCATCGGCGCCATCCGCATCGCCGCCGCCGTCAAGAACGGCGAGACCGCGCCGGGTTTGAACAATATGGAAGAATTTGGCAAGGCGCTTATCGGCGCATCGGAAGTGATCCTCACGACCGCGCCGAGCGGCAAGTACTTGGATAAGATCATCGAAAATTTAGGTTTGGGCGATGCCTTAAAGGGGAAAACAATCCGCCTCGGCACCGGCGCCGAAGTGAACGAGCGCCTCGCAAACAAAGCCCCGGCCGGCGCCCTGGCCTTCGGCGTCTCCACCGAAATTCTTTATTACCGGGACCGCGGCGTGCGCTGCGCCGGCTATCTTCCCGCCGAAATCGAAAACGTAACCCTATACGAGATCGCCCTGACCCCCGCCGGCGCAATCAACGCTGATGCCCGCGCCTTCTTCAATTTTTTATGCGGGGATGCGGGGCGCGCACATTTTCTTAACGCGGGCGTGGAGTAGCGCCTTAAGTTAACCCCCCGCTTCGGTGTTGCGGCGCATACGCGGGCTGTTGCCGCCGGCATCTGCCTTGCCCGCCTTACCGGCCTGTTTGGCGAGTTTGCGTTTTTGGGCGCGGTGGGTGTTTTTGGGTTTTAATTTTTTGAGCTTCTTATCCTTGGATTTTTTAGGGTGCTCGTCCCGCGTCGGTTCGCCGGATGTTTCCAGGCCGCGTTTCTCATCTCGGGGTTTTTTGTCCCAAGGTTTTTTATCCCAAGGTTTGCCGCTCCGGGGCCGGTCTTCGCCTGATCTTTCGCCGCGCGCCGCCCGGTCGGGCTTGGACGTTCTGAACGGCCTTTTTTTCGCGTAGGAATTACCTTTAGGGTCGCTGGCATGGCCGCCCGAAGGCGCCGGTTTCAATCCCGCCGGCATACCGTCCAGGCGCGTTAAGGTGACGTTCTTTTCCAACTCGCGGCTTGTCCCCACAGATTCGATAAACTTGTCGATGCATTCGGCGGTAAGCTCGACATAGGTTTCGCTGTCTTGAATCCTGATGGCGCCGATTTCGCGGTTGCTGATTTGACCGGCGCGGCACAGCATCGGCAAAAGCCAACGCGCTTCGGCAGCGTCTTTGCGCCCGACCGAAAGCGAAATCCACACCCCGTCTTGAAAATTGTCGCGTTGCGGTTTTTTGCGTTCGGGCGGCCGGTGATCCAATAATTCTTCCGGCGCCGATTGACCTGCCCGATGCTGACGCACAAAGGCGGCGGCGATTTGTTCGGCGCTGTGTTTGGC
>JABMOP010000520.1 GCA_013204125.1 Rhodospirillales bacterium
TATATGTGCCGAGCCACGCGCCGAATTTTTTAAATCCATGGACGCCGCCAATATCGATTTGAAAGGGTTTACCGAAGATTTCTACCGGGAACTATGCTCGTCCAGCCTTGCCGATGTATTGGAAACGCTGAAATATCTTAAAGACGAAACCGATGTCTGGTTTGAGATCACGACGTTGTTGATCCCCGGCAAAAATGATTCCGACTTTGAGCTAAACGAAGAATGCGCATGGGTTGCCGAAAATCTCGGCCTCGACGTGCCCTTGCATTTTTCCGCCTTTCATCCCGATTGGAAAATGCGGGATATCCCGGCGACGCCGCCGGAAACTTTAATGCGCGCCCGCGCCATCGCCGGCAAACACGGCATCCGCTACGCCTATGTCGGCAATGTCCACAATTTGGACCAGTCCAGCACCTATTGCCATGAATGCGGCGAGGTCTTGATCGGGCGTGACTGGTACGAATTATCGACCTGGAACTTGGGCGATAGTGGGGAATGTATATCCTGCGGCGCTAAATGCGCAGGTATATTCGATGGCCCGCCAGGAAATTGGGGGCGCAAACGCCAACCTTTGCGATTGGCGCCGACAGATTGAGCTGTCGGTGAGGATTGTGTGCGCCCTTGCGAACTAAAATGTGGACTTTTCGGAACCCTTGCGTCAGGTTCGGGCTTCGTCTGGGGATGTAATTTGGGGGCGTCAAGGCAGAGAGCACCGATGGCAAGCGGGCGCTGCCTGAGATCAGTTAAATGAAACCCATACAATCTGCGCTAAATAGCGCGACCGATGGCACGATAGGGATTGCCGCTGTTTTTATGATGGCGATGATGGTTCATATTGTTGCCGATGTTTTGTCGAAATGGTTGTTCAATTTCCCCCTCGACGGCACCCTTGAAATCGTTTCCAACTATTACATGGTGGGACTGATATTTTTCCCCTTGGCCTATGTGCAACGCAAGGGCGCGCATATCGTCGCCGAAATATTCACCAAAAATTTGGCTGAACGGGTGCGCCACGGCTTGGATAGCGTTATCGGCTTGTTTATGACCGCCTATACCGTAATTTTTGTCTGGCACATGAGCATCGAAGCCATGCGCAAGACGGTGGAGCTTGAATACCTGGAGGCGACCGAGCTATTCATCGTTATCTGGCCGGTGCGTTGGGTATTGCCAATCGGCTTCGCCCTCATGGGGGTAACGGCTCTCTATCAATCGCTTCGCAGTATCAATAAATTATTTAGTAACCCCCGGTCCGAGACCGGCGGCTAAGCGGAGGAAAGGAAGGCCACATTGGACCCCATCTGGGTAGGTGTCATCGGCATTGTTGCTATATTAGGGCTGATCGCCGCCCGCGTGCCGATTGGTCTGGCCCTCGGCTCGGTCGCCATAATCGGCATTGCCAATATCGTCGGTCTCAACGCGGCCTTTGGCGCCGTTGGCACCATGCCGTTCGATTTTGCCGCCCATTGGAGCCTGTCGGCGATACCAATGTTCCTGCTTATGGGGACCGTCGCCTTTTATTCGGGTATGACCAACTCGCTTTACCGTGCGGCAAGATTGTGGCTGGGGTTTCTGCCCGGTGGGCTGGCGGTGGCGACCAATTTCGCGTGCGCCGGATTTGCCGCCGCTTCCGGATCCAGCCTGGCAACCACCGTTGCCATGGGCCGCATCGCCATCCCGGAAATGAAACGCTACAACTACGATCCCGGCCTTGCGACCGGCGTCTGTGCCTGTAGCGGCACACTCGGCATTTTAATACCGCCCAGCATCCTGATGGTGGTCTACGGTGTGTTTGCCGAACAATCTATATCCAAGCTGTTTATCGCAGGGATTTTGCCTGGAATTCTGACGGCGCTCCTTTACACGGTGATGATCGTCACCCGCTGCAAATTAAATCCCAGTTTGGCGCCGCCCATTTTGGATGAGGTTACGCGCGCCGAAAAAATGGAGTCGGTGAGGGAAATCTGGCCGCTTCCAGTTCTGGTTATGGGGGTCATGGGTGGTATTTATACAGGCATTGCCACACCGACCGAAGCGGGCGCCCTTGGCGCCTTCCTGGCCATGGTGATCGCCGCCGTCCAACGGCGCCTGACCTGGGAGGTTCTCAAAACCAGTGTTCAGGAAGCGATCGAGAGCACCACCACCATTTTTTTCGTCGCGATCGGCGCTATACTTTTGACAAAGTTCATGGCCTTGAGCGGGCTGCCGGCTTTTCTTGCCGAATCGATGGTCGAATGGGCCCTCGATCCGTTGCTTCTGATCATCGGCGCCTCGGTTATTTTCCTCGTCCTCGGTATGTTTTTGGATCCCCTAGGGCTGTTGCTGCTGACTTTGCCGGTGCTGCTGCCGTTGTTCGAGGAACTTAACCTGGACCTTATCTGGTTCGGCATTCTGGTGACGAAATATGTGGAAATAGGCTTGATGACGCCGCCGGTGGGTCTCAACGTCTATGCCGTTAAAACCGTTGTTGGCGACGATGTTCCGCTGGAGACCATTTTCAAAGGCGTGATGTGGTTTCTGGCTACCGAGGTGGTGGTGGTAACGCTGTTGATTGCCTTTCCCCAGATCAGTTTGTTTCTGCCCGGTCTGATGGATTGATTAAGGTGGTTGATCGGGAGTAAGCTTTCGCGGCTTATTCAATTTTTTTAACAATAGGGGGAGGCTTCTGCCATGAGACTCCATAGGCTCATATCATCACTAGCGGCTGTGGCCGCCATCGCCGTACTGGCGGTCGGCGCTGGGCCCGCTTCGGCCGAGGTTTACAAATACGGCTCGTTTGCGCCGCCAAAGGCCAATGTGCCTAATCTTTCCTTCAAGCCTTTCGTCAAAGAGGTCAAGAAAAAGACCGGCGGTAAAATCGATTTCCGGCTGTTCGCAGCCAGCAGCCTGGTCGGGCCGCGCAACACACTTTCGGGCATTCGTGACCGCATTGTCGAGGGCGGTTTCGTCGTGCCGGCCTTTGTTGTCAGCTCCCTACCACATGTCAACTTGATCCCGGACCTTTTGTCCTTCGCCTCGGACGCCAAACAGACAGCCGGCGCCGGCGCCGAGACCCTGCTTCTCGGTTGCCCGGAATGTCTTGGCGATTACGCTAAGATGAACACCATCCTGTTGGGCGGCATGGGATCTAATCCTTATATGCTGCAATGCGCCAAGCCGGTCAGCAATTTTGCCGACCTCACGGGTAAGAAAATCCGAGTTGCCGGCGCGGCATCTGGTCGTTGGGTCAAGGCCATGGGCGCCGTTGCCGTCGGCGGCATACCGCCGCCAGACATCGTCGTCGGCATGCAGCGCGGCCAAGTCGATTGCGCAATCGCTATTCCCAGTTGGCTTAAGGGCTTCAGCCTTGCCGACGGGGTGAAACAACTGGTGACCATGCCTCAAGGCAGCTATCACGGGACAGCGGCTTTCGCCTTTAACCGCGATTTCTATAATGGTTTGAGCCGTTCGGAAAAAGGTATCTTTGTGCGGGCTGCGGCCAACGCGATAGCCAAGGGCACCATTGAAAATGCCTATATATTGCCGTCCAAGGACATAGCACCGTTGATCAAGAAAAAGAAAATAGCCAAATGGCCGGGTGATGCCGGCCTCAAAGGGGCTTGGGGCAAGTTCCTTAGTGGTGAAGTCGAAGCGGTGATCGCCGGTGCCCAAAAGCGCGGCATCAAGGAAGATGTCGCACGCCGTGTGGTTGAGACACACCTTGCCAATCTCAAGAAGTGGAAAAAGATATCCGATGAAGTCGGCCTGGATAAGGCGAAGTACGCTCAGGCGCTATGGGACAATGTCTTCAGCAAAGTAAAATACTGATCTAAAAATATTGAGAAATGAGAGGCGGGCGGTATCCTTGGGTACCGCCCGTTTTTTTATCCGGGTTTTGACCACCGGCCCCAATGTGTTAAACGGGTGCGGGCGCAGACTGCGCTCTTCTCTCGTTGGTCCGGAAATTTCTGAATGACAAAATCTTGGCTATCGTTTGCTCTGAAATTGGCCGTTTCGGCGGCTTTGATTTGGTTCCTATCAACCAAGATCAATGTCGGTGATTCGGCACAAAGATTGCTGAGTTTGAACTTCGGCTATGTGCTCGGCGCGACCGCAATTTTTTCCATGCTTTTGGTCAACAACACGGCGCGCTGGCGCACCGTGATGCTGGCGCTTGACGCCGCCCTGCCGTTCGGGCGCACCTTGAAGCTTCTCTATATCGGTATTTTCTTCAACCAGTCGTTGCCCTCTTCCATCGGCGGCGACGCGGTGCGGATGTATTTGGCGCGAAGGGAAGGCCTGACCCTGCAAGGTGCAATCAACGGCGTCATGTTGGAACGCGTTGCCGCAATATTCGGGTTGATTTTTGTCGTTGTCGCATCGCAACCTTTCCTGCTTGCCCGTATCGGTGACAATCCGGCGAAATATGCGTTCCCGGCCTTGGCCATTGTCGCACTCCTTGGTATTGCCGTTCTCATGGTCCTCGACCGCATCCCCGAACGCTTCGGAAAATGGATGCTGGTGCGCGGCTTGGTTCATTTATCCAAGGACACCAAGCGTTTGTTTCTAGCGCCGGGCCGCGCGCTGCTCGCCGTCGGCTATGGGATTTGCGGAATGATTTTAATTTCCTCGATGGCCTATCTGTTGGCGCGCTCGCTGAATATCGAAGTCGATCTGATCGATTGTCTGGTTTTAGTGCCGCCGGTGATGTTGGTGACCACCATTCCGATTTCGATCGCCGGATGGGGGGTACGTGAAATGGCAATGGTTACCGCCTTCGGATTTGTCGGCATGGAAACTGATACCGCCATTCTTTTCTCGGTTTTATTCGGGTTGGCGAACATCGTTGTGGCGTTGCCCGGCGGCTTGCTGTGGTTGATGGGCGGCTACCGGAAAAGCGACGTAGCCGCCGAAGTTGACCCGGGCTAGATTTGCGACATAGTAGGGCTTTCAATTTTGCCAGCCATGATTACAGTCTTTGATAATTTCCAAGGCTTATAGAGCACGGTCATTTCCTATAAATCCTACGAGGACACTATGAAAATTTCCTTTGCCAAACCCACTCTACCCACCGCCGGAACGGCGGTCGTCGCCGCGACAGCAAAGGGCGTACTCACCCCGTCGGCGGCTAAGTTGGATAAAAAAACAGATGGGGCCATCAAACGCGCCATTCGGCACAGCCGTTTCGAAGGCAATAAGGGAGAGACCCTTAACATTCTGGCCCCGGCCGGAACCAGACTTGAGCGCATCATGCTCGTCGGTTTGGGCCAGCCCGGCGATATCACCGATTTGGAAATGCAAAAGCTCGGCGGCAATGTCTATGCGGGCACCAATCGGGTCAAAAGCGGCAAAGTCTCGATCGCCGTAGATGCGGTGAAAGATGCCGGTCTGAGCGCCGCCGAGATGGCCGCCAATATTGCTTTTGGCGCGCAGCTCCGCTCGTACCGGTTCGACAAATATAAAACGAAGGAAAAGAAGGCCGATAAGCCGTCCTTGGCTGCTTTGACGATCCAATGCGGGCGCTTTAATGATGCCAAGCGCGCTTATTCCAGTCTCGGTAAAATTGCCGATGGCGTATTCCTGACGCGCGATCTGGTCTCCGAGCCGGCCAATATTATCTATCCCGACACGCTCGCCAAACAGGCGAAGACATTGGAAAAATTGGGGGTCAAGGTCGAAGTGCTCGGCGAGCCGGCATTGCGCCGCCTCGGCATGGGCGCGCTCTTGGGCGTCGGCCAGGGTAGCGTGCGGGAATCGCGGCTCGTGGTAATGCGCTGGAATGGCGCCGGCGGCAAAGGCAAAGCTAATGCGCCGATCGCATTCGTCGGCAAGGGCGTGACCTTTGATTCCGGTGGCATCTCGATCAAACCGGCTGCCGGTATGGAAGACATGAAATGGGACATGGGCGGTTCCGGCGTGGTCATTGGCTTGATGAAAGCGCTTGCCGGACGCAAGGCCAAGGTAAACGCGGTTGGTGTTGTCGGGTTGGTTGAAAATATGCCGTCGGGCAAAGCACAGCGTCCGGGCGATATTGTTACCTCGATGTCCGGACAAACCATTGAAGTCTTGAACACCGATGCCGAAGGCCGGCTCGTTTTGGCCAACGCGCTTTGGTATACCA
>JABMOP010000521.1 GCA_013204125.1 Rhodospirillales bacterium
AGGCTAAACTGATGCCCTGGTCGGTCGCATGGGCCGGCATTGGATTCGGCCTTATGCATTTCACCGGTCGCTTCGTCTCGTTCGGCGGCGAAGCTCAACATAAGCCTGCCGACGTTATCGAGGCACACGCGGGCGAAGATTTAACCGGCATCGTTGAAAACATCGCCGCCTTGCCGACCCGTGAAATGGCGCGCCGCGCCGCGAATTTTCTAGCCTGGTGCCTGCTTTATTTGGCCCTGACGGCGCTGGTCGGATTGCTGCCGGCCATGTTCATATTCCTGGTGGCCTATATGCGGTTCCAAGGAAAAGAAAGCTGGCGGTTATCCCTGACGGTTTCTATTCCCACCTTGGTATTTGCCTATGTCGTGTTTCATCAGGTGGTGGCCGTTGTCTGGCCGAAATCATTTTTGGGGGACTTGTTCCCCATTATCCGGTCCATTCAACCGCTTAGTTTCGTTTAATAAACGCGTATAACATTAAAGATAAGGGGAGAGCTATCATGAGTGACGTGCAAGGTTTGATCCAGGATCTAGTGGCGGCAAACCACATCCTAGGCCACGAAGGTTTATGCGATGCATATGGACATATCAGCGTCCGCAACCCCGACAACCCAGAAACTTATTTTCTGTCCCGTTCGCGGGCGCCGGAACTGGTAACCGCCGACGATATTCTGGAATTTAATTTGGACAACTCACCAGTCGTCGAGACCGACACCCCGATCTATATCGAACGCCCCATTCACGGCGCGGTTTACCAAGCCCGCCCGGACGTCATGTCGGTGATCCATAACCATTGCCACGAAGTTCTGCCCTTTGCCATCACTGGAACGCCAATGCGCCCGGCGATCCATAATAGCCGCCGCCTCGGTGAAACCGTGCCGGTTTGGGATATCCGCGATAAGTTCGGCGACACGGATTTGCTGGTCACCACCAATGATCAAGGGCACGACCTTGCCGCCACCCTTGGCGGTAATAAAGCGGCGATCATGCGCGGTCATGGGTGCACCGTCTCTGGGACCAATATTCCGGACGCGGTTCAAACGGCGATTTCCATGAAAATCAACGCCCAAGCGATATTCCGCGCGCAGCCGATGGGCGATATCATCTATCTGACGCCGGGCGAAATTAACGCATCCTCACCGGGCATGAAGACATTACGCGGCCACGACCGGGCCTGGGAATATTTGCTGCGCCGGGCGGGTGTGTCCAGCTAGGGACTAATCGTCCTTAAAGAACGCCAAGCTGCGTATTTCGATGGATTGCCGCGCGTAGGCGCCCACCGGCGAGGTCGGATCGTCGAAGGACGTGTGCGCGGTAAAGCGCGCGCGGCCGTCTTTTTCGGATTCATAGACCTTGAACACCAAGGCTTCATCCCGCGCCATTTTGGGGAAATAGTACCAGCGGTGCGCCGCGTTGTACTTGACCTGATAGGTTTCCCCCTTGCGGTCCGGATAGCGGCGTTCGGCGGCGATCAAGTCATCCATTTCCAATGTGCGCGCATCGGCGATGGCGAGGGGGTTTTTCAAAATCGGCAAGTTAATGGCGCGCCATACCTGAATGACCGCGAAACGGTGTTTGAGCAATTCTTCCGCCTCGTCCGGCAAAATATCGCGCACCCGCTGCGGGCCGGACCATTCGGTATAATCGTTGTGCACCGACAAAACCGGCTCTCTGATCAAGCGTTCTTCACGCTCGGCCTCGTCACCGGAACGCAGCGTGTGATCAAATATTTCCACGCGGTAGGCGCCGGACACTTTTTTGATCAGCTCGATCACTTCCGGGTAATAGACGCGTTTCAATTCTTCTTCGTCAAAGAAATCAGCCATTTTTGTGGGGTGATCAACGAATTCGAAACCGCTCACATCCAGTGACAATTCATCCCGGGCGGCGCGGCCGTCGAGCATCGCAACGGGTCGGCCTTCGCGCTGGCCGGTTTGATTGCGGTGAATATTGCCGGGACCAAATGTTTCGTTCACCGGCTTGGCGCCGGTATCGATCGAATACATGACGGTCGCTTCAATGGCGCTTGCGGTTTGGCTCATGCGTTTTCCTCCTGAATTCAAAATGGTGATTATTTGACCGAGACTAGAACATATTTGGGCAAATTTTCCAATTGCCGGTGGCGTGACCCGACGCCATAAGGTTAAATGGCTTGAGGAAGATCAAGGAGATAAATCCGTCAATTTGTAACGCTCTACCGCGTCCCAAATCCAGTTAGAGGAATTTTAATATGCAAGGCAAGATCGCGCTCGAAGAACATTTCGCGCTTGAAGAAACATTCACCGACACCAAGAGATTTCCCGATGCCGGCCAGGCTGAAGATTTACGCCGGCGCTTGCTTGATATCTTGGATGTGCGCCTAGCTGAGATGGACCAATACGGTATCGAGCTTGGCATCCAATCGCTCAACGCACCGGGCGTCCAGTCGATCCTCGAGCCGGCGAAGGCGGTGGAGATGGCGCAAAGGGCCAACGATATTCTTGCCGCCGAAGTCGCCAGACGCCCGGATCGCTTCGCCGGGTTCGCCGCTCTACCGATGCAGGATCCCGATGCGGCCATCGAAGAAGTGACGCGCTGCATCAAGGATTTGGGCTTCGTCGGCGTCAACCTCAACGGCTTCAGCCAAAGGGGCGAAGCCGACACCCAGATTTTCTATGACATTCCCGAATTTCGGCCGCTATGGGCCTGTATCGAGAAATTGGACGTGCCTGTCTACCTACATCCGCGCAACACATTGCCGAGCCAGGGGCGTTGTTACGAAGGTCATCCGTGGTTCGAGCATTCCGGCTGGGCGTTCGCCGTCGAAACCGCGATCCACACCCTGCGCCTACTTGCATCGGGCCTGTTTGATGAACATCCCAAGCTGCAACTCATCGTCGGCCATCTCGGCGAACGCATTCCCTTTGATCTGTGGCGTGTCGACCACCGTATCGCCAAATCGCCGCAAGGCATTCCGGCCAAGAAAACCATGACCGAATATTTTCGCGAAAATGTCCATCTGACCACGTCCGGAAATTTCCACGATGAGACCCTGCATTTCACCATGGACCGCGTCGGCGTGGATCGGGTGATGTTCTCGGTGGATTATCCGTTCGAAACAACAGCAGAAGGCGCCGTCTGGTTCGATAATGCTGAATTATCGGATGCCGATCGGCAGAAAATCGGGCGGGACAACGCCATCAAGTTGTTTAAGTTGGACCTATAAAGAGCGCCGGGCGCGCCGAGGCCATATCGGTCGGTGCCCCGCCGGCCTATCTAGTTCATGGAATTAGGCAGCCACAGCGAGATTTGCGGGAAGGCGATTAGAAGCCCAACCACCACCACTTCGCAAGCCAGGAACCAGGTGACGCCGCGGAAAATGGTTTCCAAAGGAATGGTATCGCCGACCACACTTTTGATGACATAGACGTTGAAACCGACGGGCGGCGTCAACAGCCCGATTTCCAAATATTTTACCACCAGGACGCCAAACCAGATGAGGTCCATGTTCAACGCTTCGAACATCGGCAATAGCACCGGCAGGGTTAAAAGGAGAAGCCCTAAGGGGTCCAGAAACATGCCGAGTATGAGATAAATGATCGACGACGCCAGAACCAAAAGGATCGGGTTCAGCGCCCAATCGCCCATCAGGGTGCCGAGATATGTCGGCACGCCGGAAAGCGATAAAAATTTGGAGTAAAGAACCGCGCCGAGAGCGACAAAGAAAATGCGCGCCGTCGCCGACACCGCTTCCAACAGGCTTTCGCGGAATACTTTATTTGTCAGCCGGCCCTGAATAAAGGCGATCACAAAGGACAAGAACGCCCCGGCCGCACCGGCTTCGGTGGGCGTGAAGACGCCGCCGTAAAGCCCGCCGATGATGCCGATGATCAGCACCATGATAGGCCACACTTCCATCAGTGATTTCCAGCGCTCGGGCTTGAGGCTTTCGATTTCGGCAGCGCTCAATCGTGGCGCAATCTCCGGATTAATCTTACAGCGGACGACAATCATGATCGTATAAACAGCCGCCGTCAGGAGGCCCGGGAATATGCCGGCGATCAACAGCTTAACGATGGAAACTTCGGCAAAGATGCCGTAAAGGACGAACAGGATCGACGGCGGGATTAAGGATCCCAATGTACCGGCGCTGGCGACGACGCCGGTCGCCAAGCCTTTTTCGTAGCCTTGCTTCAACATTTCCGGAATGGCGATGCGGCCCATGGCGGCCGCCGTTGCGACGGAGGAGCCGGACGCGGCGGCAAAGCCGGCGCAGGCGATATTGGTGGCCACCGCAAGCCCGCCCGGAAGCGCGCCCAGCCAGAGCCGCGCCGCCTTGAACAACGAAGACGAGATGCCTGAATTATGGGCGACCGAGCCCATCAGAAGGAACATCGGGATGGCGGTCAGGGTCCAGCTTGCGCCGAATTCAAAAGGCGTATCCTTGATCAACCCGACGCCGACATGAAAATTGCGCAACGCAACAAGGCCGGCAAATCCGACCCCGCCCAAAGCGACGCCGATCGGAATACGCACCGCGATCAACAGCAGAACCGCACCGATGCTCCAAAATCCTAATTCTACCGGCGACATAATATTTCCCTATCTCTTTCCACGCCCTAGTCTCCCGCCGATTTGCGGAAGTCTTGGACCATACGCACCAGAAGATACGCCGCCATGACGCCGAAACTGATAGGCATAATCCAGCGGCTCGGCCATACATGCAGGAAATATTCACCCGCTTCCCAGACCTCGCCCAATTTGGTCTGCTCGGCCGCCATTTCGCCGGTGTTCCAGGTAAAAAACAGGAGGTAGATAATGGTGATGAAATGGACAGCCGCATCCCAGCGAAACAGCGTGCGTGGTTTTAAATTGCGGGTAAACAGTTCGACGACAATTTGCCCTTCGTGGCGCGACACATAAGCCAGCGGCAGGAACATTACCGCCACCATGTAGTAGGCGGACGCCACTTCAAAGGTGCCGACCAACGGCGCGTTAAACAGAACCCGCAAAGCCACATCAACTGTAATATGCATCATCATGATGAACGTGATGGCACAGGCGATCCACATCAAAACCCTTAGCGCGGCTTCGGTATAGGAGGTGTATTTATTCACCGGTGCTGCACCTTCCAAGCGTCCCGCCCCTGGACGGGGCCCCGATTTCACCGAACGCTTATCTATCGGCCGCCGTTGTGGCCGGTGCGTTATTTAATGAATAGGGGAAGAGAAGAAAACAACGGGCGACCGTTATAGCGGTCGCCCGTCATCCAATGACTAAAGCTTACTGAGATCAAGTTTGTCGTAAATTTCGCGCTTGACCGCAGCCGCCATCTTGTCGACATCCTTGCCGATGACTTTCGACAGCTTGTTCCATTTGGCCAGGTTTTTCTTATAGGCGGCGAGAACGCCCTTGGCGTCTTTCAAGCCAAATCCGGTATAGCGTTTGATGTTGAGGCCGTCCTGCATGGCGTCGCGCTTGGCCATCAATGCGTCAAATTCCGGTCCCGCCTTGTGCACGGTCACCGACTTTGATGGCGTCGGCCAAGATGGCATTGTCACGGAACAAATAGGCCGACAGGGCCGATTGAGCGACAACCATCGGCATATATTTAATGTGCGCTTTGCGTTGCGCATCGGTCATGCCGAGCCAGGTTTTACGGTTAATGGCGACGGATACCGCCGGTCCGATTACGCCGAGCGGATAATCGATCAAATGCTTGGCGACATCTTGGTAACCATAGGATTTAAGCCAGGCAACGGCGCCCAACACGCAATCAATGGTGCCGCGTTGCAGCGCCGTGGTGGCTTCGGCAGGGGTCATTGAAACCGGCGTCGCGCCGGCCATTTTCATCAATTGGACACTGCCGCCCGTAACGCGGACTTTTTTGCCCTTCAATTCCTTCAAGTTGGTGATCTTGTCGCGGCACATCAACTTGAACGGCGTCGGCGCATAACCGGCCAGATACACCGCATTGTTCACCTTCCATTCGGCGGTGCAGGACGGGCAATCCAAGAGGACCGTTTCGTTCTGCGCGGCGGTGACCGCCACGTTGTCATTGCCGGCGATCAGGGTCGAATGCAGGATCGCGGTCGATGGCACGTTCTTCGGCGTGAACACCGAAATAGCCAACCCGGCGTCGATCAAACCATCGCGGATACCGGCCAAGGTATTTTTACCCTTCACCAATTGCCCGCCGGCGACCAATTTCCAGGTCACCGCGCCGTTGGTATCTTTGGCGACGCCCTTGAACATGTGCGGTAATGCATCAACCATAACACCGTGCTTGGGGCTAACCCAGGCGCCGTACACCAATTCGCGCGCCTGAACGCCGGTGGCTGCCAATAGAGCAGCCGCGGCTACGGCAAATGCCATAATTTTAAAATGTTTCATAAATAACGCCTCCCTAAAACTCGTTTTATGCGCGGGCAGTGTAACAACTTCCTATGAGAATGAAACCGTGGATTAGTTAAATTCTCAGGTTTTTTGGGGGATCAATCCCACGGTCGAATTTTGTGATTAATAGACGACTGCGAAGGAAATTTCGGCGCCTTCCGCCGGCACGGAAATCGCCGCTTGATCGAAGGATGGCGGCCCAAAAAACGCCGGCGCATCGTTTGCAAACCCATACCCCTCTTTGGGGATACCGAGGATATAGGTGTCCATTTTCTTATTTCCATTCTCGTCGTGATGCATGGCAACGGCATAACGGCCCGGTTTCAAATCTTCGAAGCGGACGGTGACGGAGCCTTTAGCCGCCGGCACATCCAGCGAGGCCAGCTTTTTGCCTTTGGGAAATTCGCTCGCTTGATCGAACAGGGCGAGACGCACCATGCCTTGATCGGAACGCAAACCGGTGACCGTGATCGTCAACTCGGCCGCCCAGGTAGGTGCAACCATGAACATCGCCAAGGCAACGATTAACGTGCGGCTATACATAGGCCAAGGATGGCGCAAAAGTCTTAATGAATTGGGAACTTAGCCGCCGGGCGTGCCGCGCATTTCGACGGCCTTCATCATGGCTTCGGCGGTGCGAAGCTCGATCTCGGCAGCGGCGCGGTCTTCTCCCTTGGCCGCGCCGAGGGATTCTTCGGCTTGGGCCAAGCGCTGGCGTGCATCGTCGGCGGAAATATCGGAAAGCAGACGCACCTGATCGGCCAAAACGGTACAGCGTTCGGGCGTAGCCTCGGCAAAGCCGCCTTCGACAAACAAGCTTTGATCGACCACACCTGCCTGATGGACATCGACAATGCCGGCGCGCAGCGTGGTCAAAAACGGTGTATGACCCGGCAGGACGCCAAAATCGCCTTCGGTGCCGGGGACGACAACCATATCGGCGTCTTCCGATACCGCCAATTCGGTCGGTGTCACCAGATCGAATGCTATTTTTTTTGCTTCGCCGCTATCGGCCATTTACCTGTCTCCTTAACCCTTGCGCCGCAGCCCTAAGCCGCTTCGGCAGCAATTTTCTGCGCTTTTTCCACGGCTTCTTCGATGGTGCCCACCATATAGAA
>JABMOP010000522.1 GCA_013204125.1 Rhodospirillales bacterium
GATGCTGCCGGCGCTCTACACCATTTTTGATGATTTCGGCTGGACCGCAAAACTAGAAGAAGAAGGAGAGCCCGAAGTCGCACCCTCTGCCCCTTGACCGCGGCAAATCATAAGAACATTCTCTCCGACCGTTTGTACAAAAACAAAGAGGGCATCATGGGCGAAGACATCACATTTCAGTCGGGCGATCTCAAATTATCAGGCCTGTTCCATAAACCGGATGGCTTAAAAGATGGAGAGAAGCGGCCCGCGGTGATCATCATGCACGGCTTTGGTGGCCATAAAGACGGCCCTGCCCAACAATGGTCATCGGCGCAATTGCCCGAATGGGGCTATGTCTGCATGCGCTTTGATTTCAGAGGCTGCGGGACAAGTGCAGGGCCAAGGGGTGTCGTCATCCCGGCCGAAGAAATCGCAGATTGCCGGGCGGCTATCGATTATATGGTGGAACGCCCCGAAGTCGATGCGGATCGGATTTTGTTGCTCGGCACCAGCTACGGCGCGGTGATTTCCATATGCACGGCGGCGGTTGATGCGCGCGCCACCGCGGTCATTGCGCAAGGCGGTTGGGGCGATTCGGACCGTTTTTTCCACGAACTGCACCATACGCCGGAAGCCTGGGATAAATTTTCCGCCATGGTCGAAGATGGCCGCGCCAAAATTGCCGCCGGCGAGGACGCGCCAAGGGCGCACCGATTTGATATCGTGCCGATCCCGGAACCTTTGCGCGCCAATATTGACGCGCGTTCCAATTTTGATTTCTCCGTAAAAACGGCGATTGAGACTTATGATTTTTGCCCGCAGGACCATGTTGGCAAGGTTGCGCCGCGCCCATTGATGATCGTCCATGCCGCATCGGATGTGGTCGTCCGCCCGTCCGGGTCCATTGATTTGTTTAATCACGCCGGCGAAAATTCGGAACTCTACATCATGTCCGGGGTCGATCATTTCATGTTCGGCGAAAACGATCCAAGGGTCATCAACCTGGTCAAAGACTGGCTCGGTCGGTTTTTCCCTGCGAGTTGATCGACTTGATCACCTTTGCCCAGCGACGGCGTTCTTCTGCCTCAGTGAACTTGGGCGCGATTTTTTTGCCCTGGGCGGCGAGGCGTTTCAAAAACTTCGGCTCGTTTTCGCAGCGCAGAAGGAGTTCGCGCAAAGCCACCGTATCCTCAACCGGATAGAGCCCCTCGTAATCCCGCCCGAGCAATCCCACATTGCCGGAAATATCCGAAGCGATGATGGGAACCCCGGCGACCAAGGCTTCGGAGACCACATTGGCGCCGCCTTCATTGCGCGATGAAATGACCATCAGCCGCGTTTTGGCAAATTCGCGGCGGACGCGCCAATTGGGGACCTCGCCTTTCCAGATATAGCGGGGATTGATCTTCATTTCCGCCAGCGCCATTTTCGCCCAAGAATTATCATGCGCGCGGCCCAAATGAATGACGCGCAGTTTCGACGATGCCGGCACGTCCCTCACCGCTTCGGCAGCACGGAATGGATCTTTCTCCCGGCGCAAATGGCCGATCACACAAATATCAAAGTTTTGCTTAGCCGGTTTTCTCAAAGCCGCTAAGGGCGGCGGCGATTGATAAATGACGCTCAATTTTTTCCGCTGCTTCGGCGGCAGCAAATCAGCCACCAGATCGTGCAGGCAGACCAGCGCATCGGCCAATTCGATGGAACGCAAAGTGGGTTTGGGATGGCTATGGATGAATTCGTTGATATCGGTGCCGGTCAACGCCAGCACTAAGGGATTATCCGGATAAAGCTGTTTAAATTGGCTGATGGCGCCGGCGCTCCGCCAGGCATGAAGCGCGATCATCGCATCCGCCGGGCGGCCGTCATATTCGACCATCGTGACCACCTGATGGCCGAGTTCCCGAAGCAATTTGGCCCAGCGGTCGGCGGTGACGCGGTTGCCGGACCTGGATTGCTTGCCAGCGGGCGTAATTTGAATAATCTGCATGTATATGAGCCGTCCCTGAAACAATTTACCCTTATAACATTATGACCGAAATCGTAAGCAACCAATACCTGATCGATACTCTGGCCGACGCCCGCGCGCGCTCCCTGGAGCTGTTTGAAAGCCTCGATGACGAGCAGATTATCGGCCCGCGCCTCGGCATCGTAAATCCGCTTCTGTGGGAAGTCGGCCATGTTGCCTGGTTTACCGAACAGTTCGTGCTGCGCATGCTTTATGACCACCGGCCGCTGTTGAACAACGCCGACGAATTGTATGATTCGATCGCCATCGAACATGATGTGCGTTGGGATTTACCGATCCTCGATCGCAAGCGTTGCCTTCAATATATGCAGGACGTCCAAGATGCGATGGGCGAGCGGCTGACAGGCGGGCCGGACGCCTTGGCGAGCGAGCAGGATAGTTTCATCTACCAATTCGCTGCCTTCCACGAAGACATGCATACCGAGGCCTATACCTATACACGCCAAACCCTTTCCTATCCGACCCCGCCCTTGAAGATCGCCGAGGGTTTTGATCCATCCCGCCTCGGCGGCGGCGCCTATCCGGGCGATGCGGAAATTCCGGGTGGCACCTTCCGCTTAGGCTCCGACCCGGATGTGCCGTTCATGTTCGACAATGAAAAATGGGGCCATGAGGTAACGGTCTACCCGTTCCAGATCGCCAAGGCGCCGGTGACCAATGGCGAATTTGCCGCTTTCATCGCCGATGACGGCTATAAACGCCGCGATCTTTGGCGCGACGTCGGCTGGGGCTGGCGCGCCGACAAAGAAGCCGAACACCCGGTCTATTGGATCGCGGACGGCAAGGATAAATGGAAACTGCGCCACTTCGATTCTGTTATCGATTTGCCCCAAGACAAGCCCGTCATTCATATCAATTGGTATGAAGCCCACGCCTATTGCGTCTGGGCAAAGCGCCGCCTCCCGACCGAGATCGAATGGGAAGTCGCCGCCGCCGGCCAGCCGGATGGCAATGGCGGCATCGCGCCCACCAAAAGGCGCTACCCTTGGGGCGATGCACTGGAAAATGACAGCCGCGCCAATTTGGATGGACGCGGGCTTGGGCTTGCCGATGTCGGCGCGTTCCCCGAAGGCGACAGCGCCTGGGGGTGCCGCCAGATGCTCGGCAATATCTGGGAATGGACGGGATCTCAATTCGACCCCTATCCCGGTTTTTCGCCTGATTTATACCGGGAATATTCAGAACCGGTGTTCGGCACGCGCAAAGTTCTGCGCGGCGGCGCCTGGGCGACGCGCGGGCGCATGGTCACAAACATGTACCGCAATTATTTTACACCCGAACGCCGCGACGTCTTTGGCGGTTTTCGCACCTGCGCCTTGCAAGATTGGGACGCCATCGGGTTGCCTGCCGGGCGATAATTTATTTGATTCAGCTAATCGTAACCTTTGGCCGGTATTGTCTCCTCATTGACAGCAGCCTTGGCTGCATCATGATTTCCGAGGTTCTCCCCAGGACCTGACCTTAAGGATTTGATCGTCAATGAACCAGACAGTTACCTATTACATCAGCACGCCAAAATTATGGCTCGACCTTTCCAAGGGACAAATCAAACAAGAATCCCAAATGGTGGCGGGCGAGCTAAATAGCGCAAAAGCGGAATGGTGCGGAAATAACCCGTAAGCGATAAAATGGCTGCGTAGCGTAGCTTTTGGGGAAACGCGGTTCGGCGCCAACGCCGGACCGCGTGTCTGATTTAGCAAATTTTCTGAATTAAAAAAGGGGTGGGCGAGCGGAGTTTAGACCGCCTGTTAAACCAGCGCGTTGGTCGCGCGCAGCCTTCGGGAGAGCGAAACGGCGATCGAGTGATAAAAGCGCAGACCAAATTCCGGGTCTCTTTCAATTAATTTTTCGATTGTAGGGCCGTCGGCTTTCAATATGACCACATGGCAATCGGCAACCACATCGGCGCTGACTTCCGATTTTTCCAGGAATGACATTTCGCCGAACACGCTGGCAATACCGAGGCGCGCCATTTCCAGTATTTTCCCGCCTTCCTTGCGTTCGATTCGCACTTCGCCGTCCGAGATAAAATAAAGCGTTTCGTTTTGCTGCCCCTGCTGCAAAATAAGTTCGTTACGCATATATTCGTCGCGAATGCCGTTATCGAAAATTACCTGCCAGTCTTCACCGGTCAGCTTGCCGAACACCAGCCCGCCCAGATAGGCGCGGTCATTGGGCATGTTTCCAAAACCCAGATTAATAACTTTATCGTCTGACATGCGCGTACCACCCAATTCCGGCTTCGGGTTAACCCCTTCAGCGCCGGCTATTTTAATCGATAAACCTCGATCAAGAACGAAAAATTATTCTACAACCATACGAGGTTCTCAAGACAGTGCTTATATAACCAAAGCGAGAACATTAGGAAAGAGATAAATTCATCTGCGTTAACGAATTGGGGCTGCCATTCGGCTTTAAGACACCTATGCTAAGGCCAAATTACCCATCACAGGAGGATACACCCTATGTCAGACGGACCTTCGCCCCTCACCAATCACAGCGATTTGGACACCTGGATTGAAAAAGTCGAGGCCATGGGCCAGCTCAAGCGCATCACGGTGGAAGTGGACCCCGACCTCGAAACCTCCACTCTTACTTATTTGGTCGGCCAGGAAGAAGGCGGGCCGGCTTTATTATTCGAAAACATCAAGGGCCATCCGGGGCACAAAGCGGTCTATAACATGATCGGATCAAGCCTCGACCGGTTTTGCCTGTCCATCGGCGAAGCCCCGATGGAGCACCCGTTGGACGCGGTTCAAGTCCTCAAAAACAAAATGAGCCTAAAAGTCCCTCCCAAAGAAATTCCGGGCGATGGCCTTTTGGTCAACCAGAACATCGAAACCGGCGACGATATAGACATCACCAAATTTCCAGCGCCGCGCATGTGGCCCTTGGACGGCGGCAAATATCTCGGCACCGGCACGGCGGTAATCACCCGCGACCCTGAATTGGGGCGCGTCAATGTCGGCACCTACCGCCAGATGATCAAATCCAAGAACGAGATCGGCCTTTACACCTCGCCCGGCAAAGACGCCGGTCTGGACCGCGACAAATGGTGGGCGATGGGCAAACCAATGCCGGTGGCTCTGTGCTATGGCATCGATCCGACCTTGTTCGTGGTTGCCGCATCCAGTTTCCCAAAGACCGAGTCCGAGCTTGATTATTACGGCGGCATCAACGGCTCAGCCATGGAAGTGTTCGAAAGCGATGTCACCGGCTTGCCGCTGCCGGCCGGCGCCGAAATTATATTGGAAGGCTATTGCTACCCGGATGAAAGTTTCGCCGAAGGCCCGTTTGGCGAATTTACCGGCTATTACGGACGGCCGCTGGCCACCACCCCTTATGTGCGGATCGAAAAAGTACGCTACCGCGATGATCCGACCCTCACCTGCGCGTTGATGGCCGACGGCCTCGCCAATGAATGCGGTCTTTTCTGGGCCAGCGTGCGCGCCTCCAAAATTTGGAGCGATCTCGACAAAATGGGCGTGCCGGGAATTCATGGCGTCTGGTCAATCCCCGAAGCCGCCGGTTGGGGCATCACCGTTGTCTCGATCAAACAGATGTATGCCGGCCACGCGCCGCAAACCATGGCGCTGGCGGCCCAATGCATGGGCGGCGCCTATTTTGGTAAATTCGTCATCGTCGTCGATGATGATATCGACCCCACCGATAACGGGCAGGTTTTGTGGGCCATGGCGACCAGGGCGCGGCCCTCGGCGTCGATTGATATATTGCGGGAAACATGGTCGACCTATCTCGATCCCAGCCTCAACCCGCCGGAAGAACGCCCGTGGGGGTCTAAATGCCTGATCAACGCGTGCATGGAATACAAACATATCAAGGAATTTTCGCCGCGTACCAAGCTGTCCAAAGTGGCTTACGAACATGTCGTGGCGCGCTGGGAAGAATACGGCATGGAGGGCTCACCGCCGCGCATCACCGTGTTTGAAGACGCAGACTACGAAGAAAAGATTTAGCCCGGCCCCAATTTGGCGAGCGGGTGGCTGGTTTCGACCAGTTGTTTGAGCCGTTGTTCCAGCACATGGGTATAGATTTGCGTCGTCGAAATATCGGCATGACCGAGCATCTGTTGCAAGGATCGCAAATCAGCGCCGTGGGCAAGCAAATGGCTGGCGAAAGAATGGCGCAGCACATGCGGCGATACCCGTTTGGGATCGAGCC
>JABMOP010000523.1 GCA_013204125.1 Rhodospirillales bacterium
AAATCTCCATCAGTTGTTCCTCGACAACCTCTGGACCGACAATTTGCCCATCGTCCTACCCACCGAGGAACGCGTCGAGGCGATGCTCGCCGGCACTGCCCGCGCAGCGGACGAGGTGGTCGCCAATTTGCGGCCGGCGCCGTTTCGGGAATTTTGGGAAGTCAGCGTCGAAAAAGTAGCGGTCAACGCGGTCATGGCCGGCGCCAAGCCGGACTATTTGCCGGTGATCCTTGCCTTGGTGGCGAGCGGCATCTCCGCGCGGTCTTCCAGTACAACTTCCTTTTCCACCCTATCGGTCATCAATGGGCCGATCCGCGGCGAGATCGGCATGAACGACGGCATCGGCGCGCTCGGCACCTATAACCACGCAAATTCGACCATCGGCCGCGCCTATTCTCTCGCCAGCCAAAATGGCCAAGGCGGATCGGTGCCCGGCGAAACCTATATGGGCTCGGTCGGCAATGGGCTTTCTTATACATGCGCCTTCCCCGAAGCCGAAGACCGCAGCCCCTGGGCGCCGCTGCACGTCCAAAAAGGCTTCAAGCCCGAAGACAGCACGGCCGCTGTGTTCCTCGGCGGCTGGTACAAGCAGTCCTATTACGGCCCGCGCGACAACTGGCAAGAGCGATTTCGGCGCTGCCTGACGGCGTGCGATTTTTATTGCCCGCCGCTGATCGTCATGGACCCGACCGCCGCCAGAGATTTCGTCAAGCTTGGCTTCGACACCAAGGAAAAGCTGATCGAATGGTGTTCCGAGAACGCCAAGGTGCCGGCCTCAGAATATTGGGGTGACCAATTCGTCAACACCCTGCACAAGCCCTGGGCGGTCGCCGGTATCGAGCCTTATGCGGCCCGCGCCAAGGCCGCCCCCGATGAGATGATTTCGGTCTTCGATCCCGGTGAAATCAACATCGTCGTCACCGGCGGCGAGAGCCAGCCCGCGTGCTTCATGTTCGCCGGGCTCTACCGCGGGATCGTGTCGGTCGACGATTGGCGGTAACGCCGAAGCCGGTGTTTACTTAGGGGTGCCGCCTCAACCGGTCGATGCACAATCGCTCGTCTGAGGTGTTTTGAATTGATTTGATCATCATCAATGACGGCGCCTGGTTGATGGCGAATGATAACCGGACAGTGTTACGTGGGAGGTCGCCTTGAAACGAGGGTTGGTGCTGGCATTTACGGCGGTCCTTGTGGCTTTCTTCTATGTTCCATTTGGGAACGCGGCGGACGGTCGGATCGTTCTGCTGGTCCCTGAAGAGGCGCGAACGCAATTCCTAAGGGAAATGCGTGGCCACTTGGCAAGTTTAGAAGAGATATTGTCCGCCATCGCCGAGGAAGATTTCAAGGGAGCCGCCGAGGTGGCGGAAAACCACTTGAAATTTGGGCCCAGCATTTGGGCTGAGATGGCGAGCCACGGGATGACTCCTGGAAATATCGCTAAAATGCGAAAACAGTACAGGGGAATGAGTTCGGTCGAACGGCAAAAATTGAATAGCAAAATGGGCGTTGAAGGAAGGGCGAACCTACCGGCGTCGTTTGAGAACTCCGTACAATTATTTTATAGCGCAACCGGTAATTTCGCCGAGGTCGCAAAGACAGTAGGCGACCCACCGACACCGGAAGACTACGAAAGCGTTATTTTAGCGCTCAAGGAAATTACATCGATTTGCCGGCGATGCCACGACGATTACCAACTCAAATGAACACCGTCGAAGCCGTTTAGGCTGACCACAACGGGCGCCGACCGAAATTCCGCCCATCGGTGGCGGTATCCAGCTAGGATTGGCTAGGAATTAAAGGTCGTCTGGGAAATGTCGGTTAACTATACTGTCCCGAATTACACGAATTAGACCATGTTAATTTCGGCAAAACCGGAGTCCGTCAATTTTATGGACTTATTTGGTCCGTCCTCTAACCAGCCGAACTCATAGCCTTGCTTAAGTCCATCGGCCATATCTTCAGGCCGCAATTTATTCTTAGCGCAAAACCTCGTAAAACTATTTTGCAACAAGACACTTCCCGGATGCGCGTCAAATTCTGCAAAGACTTTCAGGGTCATTCGGGCCTTTTCATATGAAGTCGGCAATGTCGCCACCAAAATCTCTTATTGCATGACAAAAACTATACGGGAAATATGGTCTAAATGTAAACGTCCGCCGCCTCAGAAGCAGACATAATCGCTCATCGGTCTTAATCTCCGCTTGCGGGCGTAAAGCGGGCCCCCTCTCAAACCCGAGCAGGACGCCGTTTATACGCCATTGACGTACTACCAATTATACGCCATTGACTTATCTGCGCCAGTGACTTACATACGTCATTGACGTATAACTACATACGTCATTGACGTACAAATACATATGTCATTGACGTAAAAAAAAGGGCGGCGGAGAGATGGGCGAGGTGCCTGATCAGAGTGCGGCCGGATCGGCGCGCGGCGATGTCGGCAATGAGATCGAATTGCTCGACGTCAAAGCGGTGCGCCGATCGCTCGGCATGTCCCAAGCCAAATTCGCAAATACAT
>JABMOP010000524.1 GCA_013204125.1 Rhodospirillales bacterium
CTTCGACCCGGCCAAGGGACGAAAGCGCCTCGGCCCGGTTAACCGCCGCGGTGATCGAGCTTGGGTCCGCGTCCAATGCCCGGCCAAAAAAATCCTCCGCCGGGCCGGTTTTACCCTGGCGTTTAAAGGCGACACCTAGATTGTTTAGGAATTCTGAGTTTGTCGGCTGGAGGCGCACCGCCGCATCCAAGGCCTGTTCGGCGCCGCTTGCATCGTCCAACGCCAGCAAAGCGACACCTAAATGATGAAACGCATCACCGTCTGCCGGGTCCAATTCGACGGCGCGGCGGGCGGCGGCGGCGGCCTCCCCGAAGCGCTTAAGCGCGTTTAAGATGGTTGCTAAATTTGTTTGAAAGAGGGCGCGAGACGGGTCCAATTCGACCGCGCGCATAATATTGTTCACCGCGTTATCCGATTGCCCGCTTTGATGCATGGCAAGGCCCAATAAATGCCAGGCGTCGGCATGTTGCGAATTTGCGTCGATACATTTTTGATACAGCCGAGCGGCTTCGGCAATTTTGCCGCGCCGGTGGTGGCTAAAGGCTAAGTCGAATATTTTGGGAACGTTTTCGGTCATTGCCTCGGCCTAGAATGTTGCGCCGGATGTCAGGTAGTGATCGATGATTTCGCTTCCCGTCGCAAACCAGACATCATCATGGCCTTGTATGTAATCGAGCGCCGAGCCGAGGCAATCGATACGGTGCGGTAGCCCGATCAAGAAGGGATGGATGCAAATGGCCATGACGCGGCCCGATTGTTCGCCTTCGCGGTAAAGGGTGTCGAACTGGCGGCGGATCATCTGATCAAATTCTTCCGGGGTGCGTGAATGAACCTCGAATTGCGGGATATCGTTAATTTCCCGCGAATAGGGGATCGACACCATTTGTTTGCCATCGATGTCCATTAGGTATGGCAGGTCGTCATTGACCCAATCGGCGACATATTGGCACCCGGCGTCGGCAAGATAATCCAGCGTGTTCCAGGTTTCAATGAGCCCCGATCCGAGCCAGCCCTTAGGGCGCGTGCCGGTAAATTTCTCGATCCTGTCGAAGCAATCCAAGATGACGCCCTTTTCTTCGTCTTCCGGGATGGCGTTCAGTAATCGCGCATTCGATTGGTTGTGACCCATGAATTCCCAATCGAGCTTCATGCCCTCTTCGACGATTTCGGGATAGGCATCCAGGACTTCTGAATTGAGGGTCACGGTAGCGCGGATATCCCGGTTTTTCAGAACTTCCATGATGCGGAAGATGCCGATGCGGGCGCCGTAATCGCGCTGCGACCAATTTGGGATATCGGGTACGACCGATGGTCTACCCACCGGCACCGGCTCATCAAGCGGAAAAAATTCCATATTGGGAATGATCCAAAAAGCAACGCGGGCGCCGCCGGGCCAGGTGATTTTGGGCCGCTTGGTGATTGGTGTGTAGGGAAAAGGGCCGTATTTTTGGGGCTTCATCGGTCGCATCCTTGC
This sequence comes from Rhodospirillales bacterium, assembly GCA_013204125.1. Classification (GTDB taxonomy): domain Bacteria; phylum Pseudomonadota; class Alphaproteobacteria; order Rhodospirillales; family UBA2165; genus JABMOP01. Next base: position 1,475 of record JABMOP010000524.1, read on the forward strand.
CGGGTGGTGATCGGCTCATTGTGGACTGCCGTTCGGCGTCGTTGCAAGCGATGCCATTTTCTCTACAATAGTTGAAACAACAAAGCCTAAAGGCACTGAAGCAGGGAGAATTAAGAAAATGGCTCACGGATTAGACCGCATTACCACCACTCATGCCGGCGCTTTGCCGCGTTCGGACGAACTGACCGGAATGGTCTACGCCAATGCGGCCGGCAAACCCACCGACATCGATGCCTTGACGGCGCGTATTGCAGAAGAGACCAAGGTCTCGGTGCGCCGCCAGGTCGAAGCCGGCATCGACAGTATAAACGACGGCGAAACGTCGAAAGGCAATTTCACCAATTATGCGCAGCAACGCCTCGCCGGTATGGAATTGCGCCCTGCAGATCAGCGCCCGCCCGGATATCCTTTGAGCATTATCGCCCGCGATATGCAGCGCTATTCTAAGTTTTTTGAAAAAACCGGCGGTTGGGTGGTTATGGAATCGCCCAATTATGTATGCGCCGAAGATTTGAAATATATCGGCCAGGACGCTGTTAAAGCCGATATTGAAAATTTCAAGGCGGCGCTGGATGGCGCCGGCCATATGGAAGCCTACCTGCCGTCGCTGACGCCGGGTTCGATCGAACATTGGATGGGCAACGACCATTATTCAACCGACGAAGAATTCGTATTCGCCATTGCCGAAGCCATGCGCGAAGAATACGAAGCCATCGTTGAGGCTGGGTTCCTGTTGCAACTGGATGATCCCGATCTTCCCGACGGCTGGCAGATGTTCCCCGATATGAACGTTGCCGAGTATCGCAAATATGCAGAAATGCGGGTTGAGGCGCTCAATCATGGTCTGCGCAATATCCCGCGTGAAAAAATCCGCCTGCATGTATGTTGGGGCAGCAATCATGGCCCCCACCAGGGCGATATCGCTTTAAGCGAAATTATTGACCTGATCTTTAAAGTGAACGCCGGTGGCTACTCCATCGAAGCCTCCAATCCGATGCACGAACACGAATGGAATGTGTTCGAAAATGCCAAGCTACCGGACGGCACCCATTTGATCCCCGGCGTTGTCGGCCATTGCACCGATTTCATCGAACATCCGGAATTGGTCGCCGAGCGGCTGGTGCGCTACGCCAATCTGGTCGGCCGCGACAATGTTATGGGCGGCAC
>JABMOP010000525.1 GCA_013204125.1 Rhodospirillales bacterium
ACTGGGCGTATTCGGATACTTCGATTTGCCACGGTATGGTCGGCAGACCGGAGTTGCGCAAAATCACATCGCCGCAGACCAGCGCCGTAATTAAAACGACACAAAGCGCGACGATGATGGCGAGCAAATTGAATATGCCGTCATATAGGCGAGCGGCAAGCCCCATAAAGGCGTCCCCGGGTGGTTCAAGAAGGAGAATGGGCGGAAACGGTAAAAACCCGTTCCCGCCCTATCGAAGATCAGTCGGCAATAAGTTTACGGAACTGAGCGGCGTATTTCGGAGCCTTCTTTTCGGCTTCGTCCCACGCAGCGTTCTGCATCGTGTCCAACAATTTCTTGGCGTCGGCGCCGGTGAACTTAATCACCTTCATGCCGGCTTCTCTTTGCTCTTTAATGTCTTGGGCGTTTTGCGACGGCACCCGGGCATGGACGATGTCATAGACTTTCTTGGAAACATCTTTGAGCACATTTTTATGCGCCGGGCTCAACCCGTCCCAAGTTTTTTTGTTGATGACGAACAGCGACCACACTTGATAAAAGCCCGGATCGACACGGTATTTGGTGAATTTGGACCAGCCCCAGGTGACGATGTTGGAAAGGGTGATGCCATACCCGTCGATCACTTTACGTTCCAGCGCCGTATATAATTCATTGAACGGCATATTCACCGGCGTCGCCCCGAGCTTGGCAAAGCCGGCGCGATAAGCCGGAACGGCGCGCATTTTCAGGCCCGAGAGATCGGGCTTATCGATTTTCTTGTCGCGCAGGTAAATGTGGAAGTTGACGCCTTCGCCCCATGCGGTCAGAAGCTCCATATTGCCTTGTTCATTGAGCGCTTTGTTATAGAGCGTCCAGGTGCCGTTGGCGTTAAGCTCTGTCATCGGCTTGGTCGATAACTTGATGATTTCCGCGACCGGCACAACATTGGTCATGAAGGTCGGCGGAATATTCGCCATATCGACGACGCCGTTCTTCACCGCGTTGCCAATTTCGAACATGCCGATCGAGCCATAAGGCTTCAGATCAAGCTTAAGGCCCGATCCCGATTTATTGACCAGGTCGGCAAATTCAACCAGCGGCTTGCCGTAGAACACATGGTTCGGCGCAAAATTGATGCCGGTAATGGTTTTTTCGGCGGCGATTGATGTGCCGGCGGACGCCGACGCCAATAAGGCGACCGCGGCGGCTCCGAATAACACGCGAGATACTTTCATAACAACCTCCCAGTTGTAAAAATAACAATGGTGCCGGAATTGATGACCCGAACACTAACTTCATCGTGCCACCGTGGCGATTTGCTGGCAAGTGGTCTTGCTTTACATCTTTAATTTAACCGGCGTGCTTTCGGGCGGCACAGCGCCGACCATGTTGGCCATCATGCACACTTTGCAATAATGGCCGACGGCGCCGACCGTATCGACCAGCCGTTCAGCGCCTAAAACTTCGATTGCTTTTTCAAACGATGCATCGCTCAAATTTCCCGTTTTGACCAACTCGGCGGCGACGTCGTGGACCATTTGATCGTCGGGCGCGGCAAATTCACCGGCCTTGCCGTCATTGATGGCGTCGATGGCCGCCCGCGCGACGCCGGCATCAAGCGCCATTGCAACCTGCACCCCAAACGGGAAGCGGGCGTTCCAATGGCGCGCGGCGACGATGGCGGCAATGCGTCCTTGGCGCTCCGAGAGGGTGCAATTGCCGAGATATTCGCCGACCGCATTGGTGGTCTCCCACAAACCAGGGGCATAGGCATAGCCGATCGACGGCCCGCCGGAGCGCCCGGTGGTGGCCATCACGTCGTCGTAGACGCGCTTCTGTTCGGCGTTCATGTCTTCGGGCTGTATCTGAGGCAAACGGGTCATGGTAATTTCTCCCTATTAAAAATTTTCGTTGGCGCATGGTGCCATGACGCTATGATTGGGACAATGTCATTCAAACCAGGAGGCCCCGTCATGGCCAAACGCCAAGCGATCTACGTCAAAGAATTCAAGCACGCCAACCCGATCCCGGTGGCGGCCCGCATCGGCCCGTTCGTGCAGACCGGCGTCATTACCGGCAAAGACCCGGAAACCGGCGATATGCCCGAAAGCATGGACGATCAGCTCACCAATCTGTTCGCTCACATCAGCCGCATCGCCATCGCCGCCGGCGGCAGCACAGAAGATATTTTGAAAATCACCTTCTGGATGAACGATCCGTCGGAGCGGGCCAAATTGAACGCGCCCTGGGTTCAGATGTTCCCGGACGAAGATACCCGCCCGACCCGCCACACACTCCCCGGCGGCAGCGGCGCTTCCAAAATCCAATGCAGCTTCACCGCCGTCATGGATTAGGGCGCCGGCCGCCTTCAAACCGCCGCGAGAACCTTTGCGGCTTG
>JABMOP010000526.1 GCA_013204125.1 Rhodospirillales bacterium
CCTCGATCGCCGCGACCTTGTCGATCCGCAGCGTGCCGAATGGGGCCACCAAGCCTTCAATCGTCAAGCGGAAACCCACGGGGTCCTGCAGCAGCGTCGTGATGTCCCGAAACATAATGCCGGGCTTCGGGTAGTCTGGAATCGTTCGAATGCGCGATTTGATCGACATGCTAGGACACAGATAGGACGCGACCGGCAACCGCATCGAGTTTGGCAAGGCGCGCGCGATCGCGCGCCTCGGGCGCGGTGATCATCGCCGATTCCAAGGCCCGATCGCAGCCATGCGGACAAACAGCAGGACGGTTCGTCGCGACGCTGGGCACGGCGGCCTTGACGAGGGCGCGCGCGTTGGCGGCGTTCCCCACGAGAACCTTAATGATATCGGCGACCTCGACATCGTCATGGTGCGGATGCCAGCAATCGAAATCGGTCACCATCGCTACCGTCGCGTAGCAGATCTCGGCCTCACGAGCAAGTTTGGCTTCGGGCATATTGGTCATGCCGATCACGTCGCAACCCCAGGCACGGTAAAGTTCAGATTCGGCGAGGGAGGAGAATTGCGGCCCTTCCATCGCCAAATAAGTGCCGCCGCGCGCGGTTTTGATGCCAAGCGATTTTGCGCCTTCTTGCAACGCATCGCCGAGGCGCGCGCATACCGGATGGCCAAAGCCCACATGAGCCACGAGGCCGGTGCCGAAAAAACTTTTTTCCCGGGCGAAAGTGCGGTCGATAAATTGATCAACGATGACGAAGGTGCCGGGCGCCAATTCTTCTTTGAACGAGCCGCAGGCGGACAATGAAATAATCTCGGTCACGCCGGCCCGTTTCATGGCGTCGATATTGGCGCGGAAATTTAATTCCGATGGCGGTATCCTGTGGCCGCGTCCATGGCGGGGAAGGAAGACCAATTGAAGCCCATCCAATTGGCCGAACAAAAGCTCGTCCGAAGGATCGCCGAAGGGCGATGAGACTTTTTCCCAGCGGGTGTTTTCCAATCCGTCGATATCGTCAACACCGCTGCCGCCGATAATGCCGATAACCGGCCCTGCCACATTGTCCGCCATGTTACGCACCCCTATCGGATTTTATTCGGAAATGATTGTCGCCTTTTCCAAGATTACCGGCTTTTGCGGCACATCCTGGCCGAACGGCCCGGCCGCCCCGGTCGCCACCCGCCCAATGCGCCCGACTATGTTCATGCCTTGGGTCACATGTCCGAACACCGTATATCCCCAACCCCGATCAGTCTTGGAGCGATGGTTAAGAAAGCCGTTGAATTTGAGATTGATAAAAAATTGATCCGTCGCCGAATGGACATCTGAGGTGCGCGCCATGGCAATGGTGCCGCGGTCATGCTGAAGCCCATTATCGGCTTCATTCTGGATTGGCTTGCGCGTCGGCAGGCGCTGGAAATCCTGAGTAAAGCCGCCGCCTTGGGCCATGAAAGACGCAATCACCCGGTGAAATATGGTGCCGTCGTAATGGCCTTGGCGCACATAGGCGAGGAAATTGGCGACCGTCTTCGGCGCCTTGGCCGGTTCCAACTCGACGATGACATTGCCCATATTGGTTTTTAATAAAACTTTCGGTTTGCTTTGCGCCTGCGCGCCGCCGGCTACAAAAAGCGCTAATAAGACAACCACCAAGCCCAGGCGGACCAGATTTTTCATTCACGGTCTCCACAGTTCAAAGTTTTGGGAAGGGACAAGCCCTTCCCGCTTTACTGAGGGATTTATAGCAAATTCATCGGTTGCGGCAAGCCGCAGATGAGCCGCCCGCAAAGGCCTTAATGAAGCTTCGCCCAGACCCGGCGTTTGACCGCATAGAGCATACCGGTGAACACAATCAGGAAGATCAGCACCTTGAGGCCGAGACGTTTGCGTTCTTCCAATTCCGGTTCCGCCGCCCAGGCGAGGAACACCGTGATATCGCGCGCGATCTGATCAACGGTGGCCTTGGTGCCGTCGGTATATTCGACGCCGTCTTCGCTGATTGGCGCAGACATGGCAATTTGATTGCCCGGGAAATAAGCATTGTAGGTCATGCCCTCTTGGAGCTTGACCCCTTCGGGGGCGTCCTTAAAGCCGATCAGAAGCGCATGAAGATAATCAGCGCCGCCTTTACGCGCCTTGACTATTAACGACAAATCCGGCGGCAAGGCGCCGTTATTTGCCGCCCTGGCCGCCAAATCATTGGCATAGGGCTTAACGATCCTATCGAAAGGTTTGGCCGGGCGCTTAATCAACTCGCCGTCTTTGTGGGTTTCGCCATCTTCGTTCGGCCCGGCGGCAACTTCCGCCTCGGCGGCAATATTCTTAACTTGGTCCGCCGTAAATCCAATCTCGGTCAGATTGCGATAGAAAAGCTGGCGCACAGAATGACAGGTCGCGCAGACTTCCTTATAGACTTGAAAGCCGCGTTTTAATTGCGCCCGATCAAATTGACCGAATATGCCGTTAAAGGTCCATTCTTGTTTGGGCAGGTCTGCGCCTTCTGAAGCCGCGGCGCCACCGGTCCAGACCATAAGGCTTAAAGTGGCGGCAAAGACCGCGGCGATTAAATTCCTAATCATTTGGCTCCCCCCTCGTCCGCAGCCGCGGGCGTTACCGCAGCGCTAATGCTTTCAGGCAATGGACGTGTTTTTTCGTATTTGCTCAGCAGCGGAATGATTATCAGCAGATGCACAAAGTAATAAGCCGTGGCCAAGCGCCCGATGAGCAGGAACATGCCTTCCGCCGGTTTCGCGCCGATATAGCCGAGCACCAGACAATCCAATAAGAATATCCAGAACATTTGCTTATATATGGGCCGGAACCTGGCGCTCCGGACCTTGGAGAAATCCAACCACGGCAACAAGGCAAGAACGATGATCGAGCCGAACATGGCTATGACGCCCGCCGTCTTCGCAGGAATGATAATTGGCAAGATGCCCCAAATATCGACAAAGTTATCGGGAACGGCGCGCAAAATCGCATAGAACGGCAGGAAGTACCATTCGGGTACGATATGGGTCGGCGTCACCAAGGCGTTGGCTTCGATGTAATTGTCGGGCTCGCCAAAGAAATTCGGCGCAAAAAATGTGAACCCTAAGAAGAAGATCAGGAACACGCCAAGACCGTAGGCGTCTTTCGCCGTGTAATAAGGATGGAACGGGATGGTGTCTTCGTCGCCTTTGATATCAACGCCCAGCG
>JABMOP010000527.1 GCA_013204125.1 Rhodospirillales bacterium
GCGCAGCACATGCGGCGATACCCGTTTGGGATCGAGCCCGGCGGCGACCGCCAATTCTTTTAACAAGCGCGAAAAGTGGACGCGGCCCATATGGCCGGCCCGGCTTTTCGATGGAAACAACCAAATTGAAGATTTATTGGCGCCCAAAAATCGGCTGCGCTGTTCAAGATATGAGGCCACCGCGTCCCGTGCCGGATCGCCGAGCGGCACCAGACGTTCTTTATCGCCTTTGCCGCGCACCAAAACCATTTGCCCATCCCTGGAAAGGGAGGTCAGGCGAAGCCCGACCAATTCCGATACCCTAAGGCCGGTCGCGTAAAGCACTTCCATCAAAGCCGTTAACCGGATGCCATTGGCGCCGTCTATTTTGCGGGCTTCGGCGATCAAGCGCTCGACCTCTCCTTCGCTCAAATATTTGGGCAGCGGACGGCCTAATTTCGGGCTGTCCAGGTGAAGGGTGGGATCATCGCCGCGCAACTTTTCGGCATGAAGAAATTCAAAAAACCGTCTAAGAACACTCAACCTTCGAGCCTGCGTCGTCGTTGCGCGCCCGGACTTACGCATCGCGGCAAGGTAATCGCGAATATTTTTCTCCCCCGCCGCTTCGATCGGGCGGCCACGGCGGCGGGCAAAAGCTTCGAAATCAGCCAGATCGCGACGGTAGGCATCGAGCGTATTTACCGCCGCGCCACGTTCAGCGGACATCATTTCGAGAAAAGTTTCGATATGCCTGGAGCTAGAAACGTCTTTTTTTAACGCCCCCGTCCGGGTCATATCCCCGCCGCGACAGCCGCTTCAATCGCCAGCGCCCGGGCTTCATCCTCTAGGCCGACAGTGATTAGGCTTTCAATAACAACGCGAAGCACGATCGGGTCGGCCTCGGTCGGCCCGCCCTGGCCCAGACTTATAAGCGCCAAAAGAACCGTTTCACCAATTCGTTGTTGCTGAGCCGCAGACGTGATCGAGCGCAAAAATACCGGGCGCGGCATCACGGTGGTCCGCTGCGCTGGGCCATCCATCAGTGAAACCCAATATTCATCGGGCACCGGATCGCCAAGCGCTTCGATAAGATTGAACACCAGGGTGCTTCGAAGAGCGAGTTGTTCTTCGGTTATGGTATTGCCGTCCTTTTTCTTGCGCTGGGCGTTCTGCCAGGCGCCAAGCACGTTGGGCAACCAATCTTCGTCTGAAATCGCACCGGTCAATCGGGCCAGAGGAATAAGCTCATCGCGCAACAGCGCCGCATTATTGTCGGAACCCGTAGCCGAGCGCACAAGTTCCAGCCACGGCTGGGCGGATTCCAAATCACCCGCTGCAAGCATCGCCCTGATCGCATCGGCGGCAAACCAAAGGAGGTCGCGGGACGGGCGAATTTGGCGAAGGATGTTCGTATAGACCCGAGCCATAGATTGGAAACGGCCGGTTTTACGGGCAATGCCCAACGCCTTAGACACGACATCGGCCTTAGCGGTTTGAACCCCTTCGACCAACGCCTTGCGGTAAAGAAGCGCGCGGTTTAAGGGATTGCGTTCGTCTTCTGCCGAACCGCCTGGGCTTCGCTGCGCCCGTGTATAGGTCACACTGGTATAAAGATCGCGCAAAATCTGCGTATCAAGCGCGCCCATGACTTCCGCGCGTTCTGCGGCATCAATGCGAAGTTCCGGGGCAATACCGGGTGTTGTCGCCACCGTCCTTAACACCGCCGGATGATTGGAAGAAACCACATCGGGCGGCAAATCCGCCTTGGCTGCCCGCGCCATTGAAAAATGTAGCGGCCGTGGGTTTGCCATGCTCGTGATGTTTGCCTTGCCCAGCCCGCCAAGGCTATCGACCAAGCTGAAAAAGACTTCGTCCTTTTCGCCTTGCTCGCGGAGCAGCGTCGCGCCCAACAGCGCGCGGTCCATATTGCCCGCCAAAATTTGGCAGAAAATAAACGCTTTTTTCCAATACGACTCATCAAATTGCCTGATTTGGGCAGTAACCAGCGGACAAACTCGCGCGTAATCATTGCTGAAAAACAGCACATCAGACTTGGTGCGCAATAATCCTTGATCTTTATCGAACGAAGGCGCGACCTTCAAAAGCGCATCAACCGCCGCAACATCGCCCATTGCCGATAAGCGCTCGATCCGTAAATGGATGAGGCTCTTGCCGGATTCACGGGGGGCAGCGTTTTGTTCATTTTTTGCTATCTCGGGCGCCTTTGCCGTGCTTAGCAGCAGCCGGCGGAGGAGCGCACGCATCGTCCTGGAAGACGTTTGAACGGGTAACGTTGGAAGCAGCTTTTCCACCACGGCACGCGAAGTGCCGAACCACATTTCTAGTCCGTAACCCCCGTTTTCAGCGCTGAGGGTCCCAACAGAATCGACATCAATGGCGCGGAGTGATTCCACTTCCATTCGCACCGGCTTTAATCCTGCCGCAGCGCCGCCGTCCTGCGCGTCTTTTGTGCTTTCTGAACCGGGGTCAGCTTTTTGCAGCAACGGTGCAGCCGGCGCCAGCAATTTAGGCGTCGGCGGCGCCAATGGTTTGGGCGTTATCTGTTGCGCCGGTGCGGAGCCGGCGATCGAAACCAAAACGGCCACGGCTCCAACTACCCACCACGGTCGGCGGGCAATAAATTCTCGTTTATTTTTGGAAGCGATCATTGGGAATGACTTTCTCCACATGAGAAACCGGAGCGGGAATATCCCAGGTGGTTAAGAAAACACCGGTTCCGACGACGAGAGCGATAATAATAATAACAACGATGCGAGTAAGGTTTTTCATAACCTATTCAATTTACCTTGGCTGGGCCGATTAAAAATTAACTCATTCACGGCGGTGCAATATGTCATACCCCTTGTCCGGCGTCTTTGATGCAAGACCACTGGCACCTTCGGAAACAGTTGTGATAGTTTCAGACTGTGTCAATTTAGCGGCAGTCTATCTTCTTGGGAAGCTGCTTACAATGTCGCGAAATCACGAGCAACATATTATAAAACAACGATGAATCAGAAACCAACCAAGCTTGAAACGGCAATCGGAGACCGCTTTGTGGTCCTTATTGGACTAATGGGCGCCGGAAAGACCAATATGGGACGTCGGCTTTCCGCTGCCACCGGCATTCCATTCGTCGATACCGACGAGGAAGTTGAGAAAGCTGCCGGATGCACCATCCCTGAAATTTTTCAAAGATTCGGCGAAGAAGAGTTCCGCAGCGGCGAGCGCCGGGTCATTGCCCGTGTGCTTTCCAGCCCGCCGGCGATTGTCGCCACCGGCGGCGGCGCGTTCATGGATCAAAATACTCGGGCGCTGTTTAAAAAGAACGCGATCTCTGTATGGCTGCGCGCCAATTTGGATACTTTGGTCAAGCGCACTGCACGCAGAAAGGGCCGCCCTCTGTTAAACAACGGGAAGCCGCGCGAGGTTCTTCAGAGCCTAATGGATGAACGCTATCCCGTTTACGGCGAAGCGGATATTATTGTCGATGTCGGCGACGAAGACGCCGAGCAAACCGCGGCGCGAATTTTAAATGTCATAAATGATTATTTAGGCTCGATAAAAACGGACACCCATAAATGAGTATCGTTGAAACACTCCATCTCGACCTCGGCAACCGAGGCTACGATATCCTTGTCGGATCAGACCTCTTAAGCCGCACCGGCGAATTGGCCCACCCGCTTTTGGCCCAAGAGCGCATGGTCGTCATTACCGATGAAAACGTTGCGCCGATCTATCTGGATCGGGTATGCGCCAGCATAGAAAAGGCGGGCATTAGGTGCGACCGGATCATTTTACCGGCGGGCGAGCAAACCAAGAGTTTCAAGTATCTCGAAGATCTGCTCGATCAATTGCTTGAGCTCAAGGTTGAACGCCGGACCACATTGGCCGCGCTCGGCGGCGGGGTTATCGGCGACTTGGTGGGTCTTGCAGCCGCCATCATATTACGCGGCATAGATTTCATTCAAATTCCGACGACGCTTTTGTCGCAAGTTGACAGCTCCGTCGGCGGCAAGACGGCAATCGATACGGTGCACGGTAAAAATCTGGTCGGCGCCTTTCACCAGCCGCGTTTGGTGATCGCTGATGTGGATACGCTGGACAGCCTACCGGCAAACGAAATGCGCGCGGGCTATGCGGAGGTGGTGAAATACGGATTGATTAACGATGCCGAATTTTTTTCCTGGCTTGAAAGCAATGGCGCGGCCTTGTGCGAAGGCGACAAAGAAGCCCGCCGCCGCGCCGTCTTGAAAAGCTGCGCCGCAAAATCAGCCATCGTCAGCCGCGACGAGCGCGAAGACGGCGTA
>JABMOP010000528.1 GCA_013204125.1 Rhodospirillales bacterium
CAATGCGATTGATATTTGGCGTGATGTCCCGGGCCGGGCCGCAACCGGTGCGTTCGCCCTCGGAGACGAAGTAATTCTGCATATCGACAACCAGAAGCGCCGTCCGTGCCGGGTCAAAACTTTCATACGGATGAACAAAGCCCCTGCGCTTGGTTAAATCAGCCGCCAATTCGTCGGTTATTTCAAATGTTTGCATGTCGCCCTCCCTAATTGGCAACATACTGGCATTTTCATGAAAAAATCGCTATCACTTTGGCAAGCGGTTGGGTTTCGGCCCGCTCAAAAGAATAATAGGAGGCACCATGGATCAGAAGCTCGATAAAACACCCGGCACTGATCGGCGCAATTTCGACCGGCATGAAGATTTGCGCGATCTATTGACCAAGTTCGAAGAAATCGGCGAGTTGGAAGTCATCAACGGCGCCGCATGGAACTTGGAAATGGGGGCCATCGGCGAAATGGTCTGCGCCCAAGACCCGGGCCGTGCGCCGGCGATATTGTTCGATAACATTCCGGGCTATCCCGAAGGGTTCCGCGTCCTCTCAGGCGCCGCAAATTCGTATCGGCGGCTGGCCATCGTCTTAGGGCTCCCCGAACCGGACAGCGAAATTAGTTTCGTCAAATCCTACCGCGACCGCATGAAGACCAGTTTCGAATTAATCCCGCCGGAAGAAGTCAAAACCGGCCCCATATTCGAAAACATTCAGCGCGATGACGATGTCGATCTTTATAAATTTCCGTCGCCGTTCATCCACGAACATGACGGCGGGCGCTATATCGGCACCGACGATATTGTCATTATGGAAGACCCGGACAGCGGTTGGATCAATGCCGCCACCTACCGCGTCATGGTGCACGACAAGAACACCGCCGGCATCTGGATATCGCCCGGCAAGCATGGCCGTTTCATCCGCGAAAAATATTTCGATAAGGGCGAGCCGTGCCCGGTCGTCGTCTGTTGCGGACAAGACCCGCTTCTGTTTCTCGCCGGCCATTCGGAAATTGACCACGAAGTATCGGAATTCGATTACGCCGGTGGCCACCGCGGCTTTCCCTTCGATGTGATCCCGTCGGAAATACACGGCCTTCCCATTCCGAGCCACGCGGAAATCGCCTTCGAAGGCGAAATTTATCCGGATGAGACCCGCACCGAAGGCCCGTTCGGTGAATTCATGGGCTATTACGCGTCCGAAGCCAGCCCGCAGCCGATCATCAAAGTCCGCCGCGTCTATCACCGCGATAACCCGATCCTGACCATGGCCATCCCGTCGCGCCCGCCGGCCAATTTTACCTTTGCCCGGGGCGCGGTGAAATCAGCCATGATCTGGGATGAAGTGGAAAAGGCGGGGCTTCCAGGCGTCGCCGGCGTGTGGTGCCATGAAGCCGGCGCCGGGCGCATGTTCAACGTCATTGCCATCACCCAAATGTATCCGGGTCACGCCAAACAAGCGGCGCAACTGGCCGCCAATTGCCACGCCGGTAACTACGCCGGGCGCTGGGTTGTTGTCGTCGACGAAGATATCGACCCGTCGAACCTGTTTGACGTTGTGTGGGCGATGTCGACCCGGTGCGATCCGCCGAACGATACGGAATTCACTCACAACGCCTGGTCAACGCCGCTGGATAGCATGCTGCAAGGCCCACCTTACATGAACAACCGCGGCATTATTGATTGCTGCCGCCCGTGGGGGTGGAAAGACGACTTCCCAAGGGTTGCCGAATCCAGCCCGGAATGGAAAGAAAAGATCAAAACAAAATACCCGCACCTGTTTGAAAAATAAGGAATCCCAGATATACATGTGCTAAATTCCGTACAACAAAAAAGACGCAACGATCATTTATTAAGTCAGAAAAAGGGAGACACTTCAGATGATTACCAAAACAACTCTACTGGCCGCCGGCATTGCGATGGCCGGTTTGGCGCAGGCCTTTCCGGCGGATGCCCAACAGGCGATCCGCATCGGCACCTCCAGCGTCGGTTCTAACTTCTACACCCAAGCCGTCGGCGTCGGCGAAGTCATCAACAAAAAGGCCGGCATCAATACTTCGGTGCAGGCCGTCGGCGGGTCCGCCGCCACGGTGCGCGGTCTCGGCGCCGGCAAGATCGAATTCGGCATGGCCAATTCCTTCGCCGCCGTCACCGGTTTTAAAGGCACCTACAGCTTCAAAAAATCCGGCGCGGTTAAAAACCGCCTGGTTGTTCAAGGCGGCGCCAATCACCGCGCCGTCGTTTTCACAGCCGGTAAAGGCGTCAACGGCCCCAAAGATCTTGAAGGCAAAACGTTTATCGGCACACGCCGCCCGCTGCCGGAATTGGAATTGATCACCAAGGCAATGTTTAAGGTCTATGGCGTCGATGCCAGCAAGGTGAAGGTTGTCGGCACCACCAACAC